>CAMFLN010000676.1 GCA_945957305.1 uncultured Planctomycetaceae bacterium
GGGTGATGATGGGCCATTTTTTCCAAGATCCGCCGGTCCTGGCCAATCAATACGACGACGACCACGTGTTGCGCCGCTATCTGGCACGACGCTTACCCAGCGACTTGTTGGCCGAAATCGAGCCGGACTTGCATCGCTTCGGCGGACGCGTGGTGGGAGACGTCATGGCCATGGGGGAGGATGCCCATGCCCAGGAACCGGTGCTGGTGCAGTTCGATCCCTGGGGGCGGCGCATCGACCGGATCGATACCGCACAAGGCTGGCACGACCTCGAACGAGTCAGCGCCGAGGAAGGACTGATTGCCATCGGTTATGAGCGCCAGCAAGGAGCGCTGTCGCGCATCTATCAGTTTGCCAAACTCTATTTGTTCAACCCGTCGTCGGCCACTTATTCCTGTCCCTTGGCCATGACCGATGGTGCAGCGCGGTTGATCGAAGTGATGGGTGACGAAGAACTGGTCGCGGGAGCCTACGGCAATCTCACTTCCCGCGATCCGGCGCAATTCTGGACCAGTGGTCAATGGATGACCGAACGGACCGGCGGCTCGGACGTGGGCCGCACGGAGACAGTTGCCCGACACGAGACTGGTCCCTGGTACCGCTTGCACGGCACCAAATGGTTTACTTCCGCTACCACCTCGCAAATGACGATGACGCTTGCACGCGTCGAAGATGAGGCAGGGGGATCTACGCCCGGCAGCCGTGGCCTGAGCCTGTTTTATCTCGAAACCCGGCAACCCAGCGGCGAGCTGAATCACATTCTGATTCACCGGCTCAAAGACAAGCTGGGAACCCGCAGCTTGCCGACCGCCGAGTTGAGCCTGGAAGGAACGCGCGCAAAACTCTTGGGCGGCGTGGGTGACGGCGTGCGGAACATCACGACCCTGGTCAACATCACACGCTTGCACAACGTGATCGGCGCGGTCGCCGGCATGCGGCGCGGCCTGGCGCTTGCGCGTGATTACGCCCAGCGGCGCGAAGCGTTTGGCAAATTCCTGATCGACCAGCCGCTGCACGTCGAAACCCTGGCCGATCTCGCGCTCGAATTCCAGGCCGGCTTTCAATTGGCGTTCCGTGCCTTGGATCTGTTGGGCAAGGAGGAATGCGGGACCGCCAGCCGTGACGAATCCGCGGTGCTGCGGCTGCTGACTCCCCTGGCAAAACTGTACACAGCCCGACAGTGCGTCGCCTGCACGAGCGAAGTGGTGGAAGGATTCGGCGGCGCCGGTTATGTGGAAAACACCGGTTTCCCCCGTTTGTTGCGCGACGCCCAAGTACTGTCGATCTGGGAAGGAACGACGAACGTTTTGAGCCTCGACGCGTTGCGCGCGATCGAGCGGTCAGACGCCTTTGGGCCGTTTCTGGCCGAGATCGACGAGCTGCTGGCCGGAGTAACTTTGCCCGATTTGGGGCCGGCGGTGGAACAAGCGCGCGAAGCTGTGGCACGCGTACGCAACTACTTGCCCGCGGCGCTGGCCGCAGGGCGTGATTTCCAGCAAGCCGGCGCGCGGGGGTTTGCTTTCAGCCTGGCGCGATTGATGGCCGCCGCGCTGCTGCTCGACGATGCACAGTGGAGTTATCAGTTTGACGGCGATGGCCGCGGAATTGCCGTTGCCCAGCGGTGGTGTCAGCGTCAATTGACGCCACTGATCACGCCAGATCGCGATTGGCGCTCGCAAAGCGAGGCCCTGGCTCGCGACTTGCCCTGCGCGCCGCGGTCAAGCGATTCCGTTCGCTCCCCGGCTTGATCCGATGGTCGAGCGCGCGGCAACTGCTATATTCAGCGCTTGCCCTGGCACTCACTGGGGTCTTTCCTTGCGAGCTATCCTGGGCGAGAGTGCCACGGACGCAAGAACGCACTTTGAAGAAATTCCGTCTGCGGGGGAATCATGAAAGCCGTACAAATTCAGTCGTTCGGGCAACCCTTGGAAGTGGCCCAATGCGTCGAGCTGCCTGACCCAGGGACGCCCTCAGCAGGCCAGGCAGTGGTCGCCCTCGAAGCTTCGCCGATCAACCCTTCGGACGTTCTTACGCTGTCGGCGCAATACGGTCTACTGCCGAAATTGCCAGCGGTGCCAGGCAACGAAGGAGTAGGACGAGTGCTCGCTGTTGCCGACGATGTCAAGAACGTGCGCGCTGGCGACATCGTGCTCCTGCCGGCCGGCGCAGGCACATGGCGAGAAAAGCTCGCGGTTCCCGCCGCCCGTCTGTTCCCCATGCCCCCGGACGCCGATCGCCAGCAATTGGCCATGCTTACCGTCAATCCGCCGACTGCGCTGTTGTTGCTGCGCGACGTCGTCGAATTGCAGCCGGGAGAATGGGTGATTCAAAACGCCGCGAATTCCGGCGTCGGCTCGTACTTGATTACGCTGGCTCGCTTGCGGGGTTTGAAGACTGTCAACGTCGTGCGGCGCGACTCGCTGATCGAACCGCTGAAAAAGCAGGGGGCCGACGTCGTAGTTGTCGACGGCCCCGATCTATCCAAGCAGATTGCCGCAGCGACGGGCAAAGCCGCGATTCGCCTTGCGATCGACGCCATTGGCGGCGAGGCGACTGCGCGGTTGGCGCACTCGGTCGCTCCCGGCGGGACCGTCGTCAACTACGGGGCACTTTCCGGTGAACCTTGCCGCGTGACCCAACAAGACTTGATCTTTCGCAATGTCACGCTGCGCGGCTTCTGGCTGGCGCATTGGTTCAACCAGGCGACGCCGGCCGATCAAATGGCGGTCTTCGGCCAATTGATCAAGCTCGTCGCCGAAGGCAAGCTGCACGCACCGGTTGAAGCCACTTACCCGCTGTCGCGCATCAAGGATGCTCTCGCCCATGCCATGAAGGCAGGGCGCGATGGCAAGGTGCTGCTCACCCCCGGTTAAACGGTTTTCCACGCTCGATGAACCGGTTGCGCGTCATTCTGGGCATTGCCTGGGCCTCGCCGGCAACGATCTTGGGCCTGTGTGCTGGGCTAGTCGGTTTGTTGACCGGCGGGCAAGGAGCGCGCGTCGGGCGCGTCGTCGAGTTCTCGGGGGGCGCCGTCACATGGCTACTGAAGCACACACCCTGGATCCGCGGAGCTGCCGCGTTGACGCTGGGGCACGTCGTGCTGGGGCTTGATCGCTCTGCTCTGGAAGCGACACGCGAGCACGAGCGCGTCCACGTCGCGCAATATGAACGCTGGGGCCCATTTTTTCTGCCCGCATATGTTTTATGCGCGGCCGCCCTGTGGATGACAAGTCGGCATCCCTATTGGGACAATCCGTTCGAGCGCGAAGCCTACGAGCGCGCACCGTAACAGACGG
>CAMFLN010000677.1 GCA_945957305.1 uncultured Planctomycetaceae bacterium
GAGTTGGGGCGACTCCCCGGCGTTGCCAACGTCGCCTACTTGGGCGAACGCGATTACAGCATGCGGGCCTGGCTCGATCCCGAGAAGTTGTCGTCACTTGCCCTCTCGGCCGAAGACGTCGTGCAGGCCATTAGCGAGCAGAACCTGCAAGTTGCCGCCGGCCAGATCGGCCAGCCCCCGATACCGCCAGGCCAGCAATTTCAACTGACGATCAATACTCTGGGACGCTTGATCGACCCCGAACAGTTCGCGGACATCATCATCAAAGTCGGCCAGAACAAGTCCACAGGGCCAGCCGGCGGTCCGGGGCAGAGTGGCGGCACGACGCCCAAGAATCAACAGAGCGATTCGACCAGTATCGTGCGCTTGCGCGACGTGGCACGCATCGAATTGGGTTCGCAGCAATATGACCAATCGTGCACGCTGGACGGCAAGCCCTCGGTCGCGTTGTCGATCTATCAGCTGCCCGGGTCGAATGCGCTGCAGACCGCGCAGGGCGTCTACGCCAAGATGGAAGAATTGAAGTCGCGCTTTCCCGATGGGCTCGACTACCACATTGTCTATGACACCACTCCCTTCATCAAAGAATCGATCGGCGAAGTCTTCAAAACTTTGCGCGACGCCATCATCCTGGTGGCGATCGTGGTGCTGGTGTTTTTGCAAAACTGGCGCGCCGCGCTGATTCCGCTGATTGCCGTGCCGGTGGCCGTCGTTGGAACGTTTGCGGCGATGGCGGCGCTGGGCTTTTCGCTTAATAACCTGTCACTGTTCGGCCTGGTGCTGGCGATTGGCATCGTAGTCGACGACGCCATTGTCGTTGTGGAAAACGTGGAGCGCTGGCTGGAAGAAGGGCTCGCGCCGCGCGATGCCGCGCGCAAGGCGATGGACGAAGTGACCAGCCCCGTGATCGCCGTGGCCCTGGTGCTGTGCGCCGTGTTCGTGCCCTGCGCATTCATTAGCGGCATCACGGGCGAGTTCTTCCGGCAGTTCGCCGTGACGATCGCCACGTCGACCGTGATCTCGGCGTTCAATTCGCTGACGCTCAGCCCGGCGCTGGCGGCGCTGATCCTACGACCGCGCCACCAGCTGCGCGACCCGCTCACCCGGGTGCTCGACTTTACGCTGGGTTGGTTCTTTCGCCTGTTCAACAGCGCCTTTACGCTCGGCACCAACGCTTACACGCGGGCCGTGCGCATGCTGCTGCGCGTCAGCCTGATCGTGCTGCTGATTTACGGCGGCCTGTTGTGGCTCACCTACGAGGAGTTCAGCCGCGCCCCGACCGGATTTGTGCCCGAGCAAGACAAGGGCTACCTGTTGGTTAACGTGCAGCTGCCCGACTCGGCCACGGTCGCACGGACCGAAGCCGTCATGGACCAGCTGCGCGAAATCGCCAGCAACACCGGTGGAGTCGCGCACACGGTGGGCATCTCGGGACAATCGCTACTGCTGGGAGCCAATGCCCCGAATTTGGGTTCCATGTACGTCATGCTCAAGGAGTTCGGCGAGCGCCCTGGCATCACGGCCGACAAAGTCGCGGCCGAAATTCGCGCGCACTGCCAGACGGAGATTCGTGATGCCGTGGTCAGCATTTTCGGGGCTCCGCCGATCGATGGCCTCGGCACGACCGCTGGTTTCAAGATGATCGTCGAGGACCGCGGCAACCTGGGGCTCGGTGAGTTGGAAGCCGTGGCCGATCGCATCGTGGCCACCGGCAATCAGCAGCCGGAATTGTCCGGGCTGTTTGCCAGCACCCGCGTCAATACACCCTGGCTCTACCTCGAAATCGATCGCACGAAATGCCTGGCCCTGGGCTTGTCGATGGCCGACGTTTTCAACACGCTGCAGGTCTACCTCGGCTCGTATTATGTGAACAACTTCAACGAGTTCGGCCGCACCTGGCAAGTCAATGTCATGGCGGATACGCAATTCCGCGATCGCATCGACGACATCGGACTGATCAAAGTGCGCAACAAGCGGGGCGAAATGGTGCCGCTGGGCACCGTGCTCGATGTGCGCGATTCCAGCGGGCCAGCCGCCGTGATGCGCTACAACATGTATTCGGCCACCGCGATCAACGGTAACCTCGCGCCGGGCACAAGCTCGGGCCAGGCCATCGACCGGATGCAGCAAATCGCCACGAAAGAACTGCCGCGCTCGATGGCCTATGACTGGACCGAGCTGACCTACATGCAGTTGCAGGCCGGCAATACGGCCGTGTACGTCTTTGCGCTCGCCGTGGTGTTTGTGTTTTTGGTGCTTGCTGCGCAGTACGAGAGTTGGAAGCTGCCGCTGGCCGTGATTCTGGTCGTGCCGATGTGCCTGCTGTGCTCGGTGATCGGCGTCACTTCGTCGAGCATGGATATCAATATCTTCACGCAGATCGGGCTGGTCGTGCTAGTGGGCCTGGCGAGCAAGAACGCGATTCTCATCGTCGAATTTGCTAAGCAGCAGCAAGAAGCCGGAGTTCCCTTGCGTGACGCGGCGCTCGAAGCTTGCCGGCTGCGCTTGCGGCCGATTCTCATGACCAGCTTTGCCTTCATCTTGGGGGTGGTGCCGCTCGTCGTCGCGCATGGCGCCGGCGCCGAGATGCGCCGCACGCTCGGAATGGCCGTCTTCAGTGGCATGCTCGGCGTGACGATCTTTGGAGTCTTTCTGACACCGGTCTTCTACTACGTCATTCAATGGTTTGGCATAACGACGCCACCGCCGAACTCGGCGACCGGTGCGAAAAGCACGGATTAGGCAATTGATTCAAGTGCCCGCCAAAGGCATGGGGCGCAAACAAGTGCCAGCCAACAGCAACGCAAGGCATTAACGGGCCGTGTTGACGGGGCGTAGCGGAATGGGACATGAACTTGCCGGATTGGTCGGTACACAGAGGTACCACGGCTCGCAATTGCGCGGCGCGCCAGGCAGCGGCTTGCGACAATAGTCGTCACAATGTCCCCCAGGACACGGCGGCGGGGCGGGAAGCGGCTTACGACAATAATCATCGCCACAGCCGCGTGGGCAGGGCGGCCCCGCCGGCAAGGGCTTGCGACAATAATCGTCGCAGCACCAGGACCGGCAAGCCCCGCAAGATTCCAGCGGAGTCGCACGCGGCGGAGCTTGCGCGCCGCAACGCTGGCAAGCTGTCATTACAGTAGTCACGAGGAAGGCGAAGCGCAAAAACTTCATCGCGATCCTCCCCCGCTTCCGATCGGCTGTGAGACGTCGACCCAAGCGGGGCCGGCTGCGGGTGGTGGTGTTTTCCGTGCCTCGGCGAATAACTTCTCACGCTCTGTTGGCATTACGG
>CAMFLN010000678.1 GCA_945957305.1 uncultured Planctomycetaceae bacterium
CCGGGGTCGTCGGTTGAGGCTGCGGTCCATCGCTAAAGGTTGAGCCAGGAAAATTTCCGTAGAACTTGAGTCCCGCCATAGGTCGTCCTACCCGTTCTTCAATTTCAATGCTTGTTGTGGCTGCGTGTTATGCGGCTCGGCAGATCAGCATGCGACGTTTTGTCCTGTATGAGCAGCATTAATATCGATACCGAATAGTTCCGGAAACTCGATATTCCAACGAACCGCCACCGGTACGTCCCGTTCGATCGATACTTTCAGTCGCGGGTGGCTGGGAACTAGATCGTGCAACCGCATAACGGCAGCAGCGTGCATCTGTTTTGGCCGCCGCGCGTACGCCGACGTATGCCCAAGCCTGCCCAGGTACTGCACGGCTTTGTCGACAACCAAATCCAACGCGCGTTCCGGCTCGATATCCCCCACTAATCCGACGCTCAGTATTTCAAACTGCTTACGGAGGGGGTTATAGACGAATCGCACAACGACCTGTGCAGTCGGCTGCCAAAGGTAATAGGCTCCGCCGAACTCTTCTTTGGAATGACCAATCCAGGAATTGAAGAGCTCAGGCGTTTCCCGTTGATATCGGTCGCCCATCTGATACATCACATTCAGGAATCGCTTTACCAGGTCAGGATCCTCGCTTGACACATGCAACCACTGGCTGACCGTTGCCACGTTACCGCCGGGCGGTCCGAGGCAAGTAATCTCGTATGACTCCTCACCATCATTTGTGGTGACAGTTTTCAATTTCAGCAGCGGACTAGCTGCGAGCCCGGTCTGCAATTGAGCGACAGCGGATGTCGGTTCGGCATGTGTCATCCCGAGGACGGAAAGGTGCTTGGATTGCAGGAAGGCGCCAATTCGCTGGCTGAGCTGACCGACGATCGGACCAAGACTCGCCGAGCCACCGCATCCTATATACGACAATTGCCAATTGGTTGCGTTAGACGGCAGATGGAAGACCGAGGCGATCTCGAAGTTGCCCGCGGAGCACAGCCATGCTTCTGTATTGCCTATGTTTAGAAGTGCCTCCAGATCTGCCGCCGACAGGCGTAACGATCGCGAATCGACAGGATGCACGAGTGAAGCGACCTTGCTGACGCCAACGGTGTCATCGACGATAACTTGTTTCCACATTCCATCACTCCTTGTCGTCCATGGACAGAATCAACGGAGAGCTTGTGGAAGCCATGAATCGTGCGCAAAGGGGACCAATGCGACAAAAGAGCATCGGCATGTGCGTAAACTCATGGCAGCAGGGTAACACTGGGAATTTGAAGTCTGTTCAACCATCGCGCTGTTTGACACTGCGCATCACAACCTTGCGGCGTAAAGAAACCGCTACGCACCAAACCGGGGTGTGACGCGTCGAAGAACACGCGCATCAAAAAAAGAAGTCTGCTCCTGGTTGCCAGCGCGATTCTAGCAATTCACTCTGCGCCTTACAACGCTTTTATTTCCAGATTACATCAAACCGCACGATGAGCGTTTAGGCACATGCTAGCCTTACATGTCGCGCATCGTTCCGAAGTTCACGCGAACGCGTGAATGCTTCGTCATGCATCGCATATTTGCGCGACGCTCTCGCAGGCAACGAGACGAATCACGGCCCGCCGTTATATCGTCGCTCGATGCTGCGCTTGGTTTAGCGCATCGCGCAGTGCCTCGATCGCGACCGTAGCGCAGTACCTCTTGTCGGCAGGCACGCCATCGAGGGCAGCGACGACATCGCTCTCCCCTACAAGCGCAGCTTGTGATATCACTTGGCCGGTAATCATTTCGGTCAGGACCGAGCAGCATGCAATCGACACACCGCAACCAAAGGTCGTAAAGGATACCTGGGCCACGACGTCGCCGGCGAGTTTTAGGTAGATCTCAGTACTAGGTGGCGTGCCAACATGACTCGACCGGCCGATGAAATCGGCGTCCGGCATGTGCCCGCCGTTACGGGGAGCATTGAAATGTTCCATCAGCTTTGGCGAATGTCGCGACATAACTTAGCGGACCAAGATGCTCCACTGGGCTTAGGTCAATGCAGCATCGGGAATTCGGTTGTACGCTTCCTTAACTAAGGGATTGTCGGGAGTCAACTCGCTGGCCCGCTGCCATTCCCGATAGGCTTCCCGAGCTTTTCCCTGTTGCTCTAAGGCGAAGCCCAAGTAAACGTGGGTGACGGCCTGGTTGGGTCGAAAGCGGAGCGCTTCGCGTAGTGCGTGTTCGGCGCGGCTGCCGTCGTTCAATCGCAAATAGATGCTGCCCAGGTTGTGCCAGGCAGCGCCATTATGCGGCTCCAATTTGAGCAGTTCGCAGAGGGCCGCTTCCGCGTCCTTGGGCGAACCGCATTCGAAGAGCAGCTGGCACAAGCTTTCCAGCAGGCATGACTCGGCCGGGAAACGTTTCACGCCTGATTCCAATTCGCGCCGTGCGGCGGCGGAATCCGCGCGTGTCTTGGCGATATGATGACGGATCAAATAGGTTTCGGGGGCCAGGGACGGCTCGAACGCCATGCGGTTGAGTTCCTCGCCCAGCTCGGCGAACTTTTTCTGTACCAGTAGGTTATTCGCCAGGGCGCGACGAGTCGGTCGGTACAGGGGCGCCTCTTGCAGCGCGGCGCGCAATTCTTCTTCAGCAAGTTCAAGCCGCCCCTGCTGTTCGTAGACCAAGGCCAAATTATGCCGCGTCTTATAGCCGCGGATGCCGCGGTCGATGCTGCTGAAGTGCGGTGCATCCTCGCACAGCAACGCTTGCGAGTAGGCATTAACCGCCTTGTCGAGCTGGCCAAGCTGATGGGCAATAAATCCTTCGCGGAACCACAATTCCGGATCGTGGGGAAATAGTGTGCGGCCGGCCTGGCACGCGCGCTCGGCCTCGGTAAACTCGCCACGCTGAATATAGCTAGCTATCAGTAATGCATACGCCTTACGCAGATGAGATTCCGAGATGTCGGCGACGGCAATACTGCGGTTTAGGTATTGGATCGCACCCGCATGATCATTCATGTCGGCCAAGGTCATGCCGATATTGAAGAGGACAAACGAGTGGTCAGGATGCTCTTGCTCCTCCATCTTTAGCAAGCGCAGATCTCGCTCCTGCTTGACGCGTTGCCCGGCGGCGCTATGATCGGAGCCTGAATGGACGACGAAAATGTCGGTCCAGGCCGTTTCTCCGCCGGCGCGACGAATAGCGGGCATGATTTGTTCGTGAATGCGCCCTTCGAATCGCAAGTCCGCTCGGTTACGGAACAACTTGATGTGGTCGACGACGGTGACGTCAGCATTGCCCGCATC
>CAMFLN010000679.1 GCA_945957305.1 uncultured Planctomycetaceae bacterium
GAGGACGACGCAGGGGGGCCGATTCGGGCATGGCGGGTCGCCCCCGAGCATTAAGAGGCGCGGAATTGGCTCCGGCCGCGCCGGAATCAAGCGCTGCGGAATCGGGAGCCGTCGAATCGGGCCGCGCTGCGTAATCTGGAACTGTGGGGACTTCGTCAGCTCCTGCGATTTGTCCCGCGCCGTCGGGAACGAAAGCACCCGGTGTCGATTCCCGGCGGCGAGCAGGTGCTGCCGACGTTGCAGCGCTCTCTGCCTCCGCCGTGATTTGGTCGGTCGGCAAAGGGGGCTCGCTGGAAGTTTGTGCCGCCGATTGCTCCGCGACGTGCGTTTCGACCGGTGCCACCGCTTCCATGGCGTCACGGTCAGCGGACTCTCGCCTCGGCGCTTTTGCGGTGGCATCACTATTGCCTTCGCGGCGATTTTCGACCGCCACCTTGGTCCATGGCTGTGCAACGAAGGCATACGCCACGACACCACCGACGATCAGTAAAGATGCCGCGAGCGTCAACAAAGTCCAGGGAATTTGGCGTGGCTGCTTTTCGCGCAGGTAGTCAGGAATCTCGGGGCGGCGGCGAGCACGCGGTTCGGCCAGGGCCGACTCAGCAGCTAACAGCGGCGCGACCCCGATCGGTTCGTCAACCTCTTGATCCTCGATCGCGTCCTGTTCGAGTTGCGGAACGGCGTACATCCGGCGCCGCAGTTTGGGATCGACTTCGGCCCGCTCTCCTAAAACTAGCGCCAAGATCTGGTGCGCCGAGGCGACCTCGGCCAGATGCACATCCGAAGTGAGGCAGATTTTTTCAAACTCCGTCACTTGGTCGGGAGGCATCGTGTGGTCGAGATATTCGGCCACGGTGTTGGGATCGCCCGCCAAGCCGCGGGCCGTGACCTTTGGCGCGCCGAGCTTCAGACGCCGGCTCACATCGCGGACGCGATGCATCAGATCGGTGGCGAAGGAGCTTGCCTCGATTCGTTCGCTCATTTCCTGAGCGTCCGCCGGTTCGAGCTGCTCGTCGAGATACGCCAGCAAGTAGCGCAGGGTGAGTCGCATGATCGTCGGTCTCCGTTCCCGTCCGCCGCTGGCCGCACAACGTTGGCGGCACCGCGGGGACAACCTTATTAGTGGCGAGCGGCGAGGAAATCCGTACGCCAGTGAACGAAGATTTCTGCAGAAGCAGGCCCGGTGTTCGCAGAAGCGACGAGCAGCAAAGAACTTAAGTCAGGCCGGAGATTTTCCTTCTTCGACTACTCAGGCGGCTGCCATTGGGGGACGCGTTCCCAGCCACCGACGGTGCGCCGCCACTCGTAACCTGACAGCACCGGGCGATTGGCGCGGGGCAGCCATAGCCGGCCAGCAAGAATGCCAATCACGACGATGAGCAACCAGAGGCGGTGACGAGGCATAAGCAGCACGTTCACAAACGGCAACAAGCGGCGGGTGACCTAGCCTGTTAGAAGCAAGCCGAGTGCCGATGTCGCAGCAGGCCGTGGATTGTCGCCGTAAACAATGGCCTTAAGGGCTCTTACGGACCGATCGCCGGATCCGGGGCGATTTCTGGATGTTGCCGTTTTGCCACGATCGTGTGGGAACAGACGACGTCGCAACGCCGTAGCAAGTGCAAGCAGTCCGCTGATGCGAGAAAATCAGCCGGCCAGAAGAATCGCGCCGCGGAGCTTCCCCAGCGACCGGACCAAACCGTGAAAAAACCACGCTTGCCCGCGGGGGAAAGCAAAATCGCCGCGGAAATGCCTGACGAAAGCGCCATCTTTCGTGGCGAGATGCGGAGATTTCGGCCGATTACCACGATTGAAGGGTGTGTGGCCGAGCCTCGTATTTCAGCATTTTGGGACTGTCACGTAGAATAGAGAGACACACCTGCGATCGATCCGTTGCGTGCCCCGGAGCAGCGCGCTTTAACGAGAAGAGTGGTGCCGCCGTGTCGACTGGCAATCGCGTTCGACTTCAACGCATTCTTCGCGAGGCCGAGGGGTACCTCGAGCTTTCGATGCCCCGGCAGGCCCTCGCGCTCCTGGAACGCGTGGAGAATCCCGGCACCTATCGTGGGCATCTGCTCTACCTGCGCGGCGAGGGTCTGCGGGCCCTGGAACGTTACCAGGACGCGGTGCCGATTCTGGTGGACGCCGTCGATCTGGCTCCCAGTAACATTCACGCCTGGATGGCCCTGGGCTGGTGCTACAAGCGCACGGGCCGTTTGGATGATGCGATCGATAGCCTGGAAAAAGCGCACGAAGTCGAGCCCAGCGAACCGCTGATCGAGTACAACCTGGCCTGCTATTACAGCCTCAAGGGGATAAAGCAGCGGGCACTCGACTACCTCACCAGCGCGATTCACACGAATCCGGCGCTACGTGATCTGGTCGGCAGGGAGCCCGATTTCGATCCCATCCGCAGCGATCCCGGCTTTCAAGCGCTGGTGAGCGTCATCGTGTAACGCCTCCTGCGCGCGTTGCGGTCTCTACGCGGCACGCTGCGCGGCAGTACTCATGGCCAGGACTTCCGCCGCCAGGGCGCGGTAATCTTCCGAGCCGTTGGAATCCGCGGCGTAGTGAAAGATCGACTGACCAAAGCTGGGGGCTTCGGCCAAGCGAATATTGCGGCGGATGCGCGTGTGGAACACCTGCGCGCCCGACCAGGGCGTGCGGTGGCCGCTCGTTTCGTGCAGAAACGCCTCGACGTCGCGCGTGACCTCGGCGGCCAGTCGCGTTGCCGAGTCGAACATGCAGATGACCACGCCCCCGAGGCGCAGCCGAGAGTTCAATCGCCTGGCGACCAGGTCGATCGTTTCCAGCAGTTTGCTCAAGCCGTGCAGCGCCAAGAAGTGTGGCTGCAAAGGGATGAAAACCTCGTCGACGGCCGACAGGGCGTTGATCGTCAAAATGCCCAGCGAAGGGGGGCAATCGATGAGCAGATAGTCGTCCTGGGCGTCGGCGTCTTCGGCCAGTTTGTCGCGCAGAATGACCTCACGGCCGACAACCCCGGCCAGTTCCAGTTCCACGGCCGCCAGGTCGATGTGGGATCCGACCAACCATAGGTTCTCCTCAATGGGTCTGCGGACGTCGGCCAAGCTCGTGTCGCCGGTCAGAACGTCGTAGATGGACCGGTCGTCGCGCCCTGGTTCAACCCCCAGGTGCAAGGTGGCATGGGCCTGCGGATCGAGATCGACGATCGTCACGCGCTTGCCGGCCGAGGCCAGCGCCGCGCTGAGATTGACGGCCGTCGAGGTCTTGCCCACGCCCCCCTTCTGATTGAGTATGGCAATACTGC
>CAMFLN010000680.1 GCA_945957305.1 uncultured Planctomycetaceae bacterium
ACCCACTCCTCCGGCCCGGCAGCATGAGCCTGGCCGATGCTGCCGAGGCTGATCGCCAGAACGAAGGCTCCTCTCTGTCCACCGACACGCCAGCCCCGGATCGAATTCATTGCAGTTCCTCAACGTCGCAAGACTTCATTTTCCACAACAACACCACCGGATTTGAGTGTCTGGCCGGCGGCTGGTCAATCTAAAGCACCTGCGGCGACAGTTGTGGCTCGCCGTCGGCCACCTGGCAGCATACAATCGCACACCGCAGGGCATCTTCCGGAATTCGAGTGAGTGTATGAATACGCTTTTTGTTACCTTCGCCACGCTAGGACTCGCCACGGCCGCCACGCTCGAGCCGGGGCAGCAGGTCACTTATCGCGGGAGCGTCGCCCCGCGCCATGCCGAGAGCGGACAAGCGACGAGCCAGGACAAGACCTTCGAAATCAATTGGTTTGTGGCCTCGGCCGACGACCAAGGCACCATGCTCTATTGGCTGCTCGACGAGCGCGGACACGGTGCATGGCCCTGGCCCTCGCGTTTCGGACAGTTGAAGTTGGACCAGCAGGGCCAACACCAGGGTTCGACTCCGCCGGCACTCTTCTACGACTATGGCGAGGGGGACAGCGTCGTGCCCCTGCCCCGGCCTGACGTAACGCTCGAACGGAACCCAGCCGTGGGCCAAAAATGGAATCAGGCAGACCAGGAATTCGACGTCACGACAGAGGTCGACCAGGACGGGCGGGCCACGTGGCAAATAAAAGTGAGCACGGGTTACGGTTTGAAACGGAACATGCTCGTCGATAAGGCCACGAGACTGTTGGTCTCCTTAAACGAGCGGGTGTTCATGAACAAAGGGACCGAATACAGCCTGGAAATGCAACTCGCGGCTGTTACGCGGCCGGCTGCGGCGGAGTTTGCCAAAACACGCGAAGCGTTTGAGCGATTGCTCGCCGTCGCCGGAAAGTTGCAGATTCAGCCCCGTACGAGCCAGATCGAATGGAGCCCTGAACAGATCGAGCTTTTGACCACCGGACTGCCTGAGGTCGAAAAGCTGGCCGCTACGACACCACTCGAACGTCTGGTGGCGACGGCGCTGCGTGACGCCAAGCTGCAAGGAGGGCGCGCGAGCGAAGTCGAGCAGATTGTCGCAGCGCACCAAGGGAAGCCGCTGCCCGACATTTCGCTTCCCGGACTGGCCGGCAGCTCGTTGGCCACGGCCGGCCTGGCCGGCGAGGTCACAGTCCTCCACTTCTGGGAATATCGCGATCAACCGCTCAAGGAGCCTTACGGCCAAGTAGGCTATCTCGAATACCTTTATCAAAAACGCAAGGACGATGGCGTCAAAGTCTATGGAGTCGCGGTCGACGCACGCCTGAAAGACGAGCGCGAGCGGCGCACCGTTTTGACGGGCATTCGCAAGCTGAAGTCGTTCATGAACCTGACGTACCCTCTGCTCCTCGATGACGGTGACGCAATCAAGTCCCTGGGAGATCCCCGCATCGTTGGTGCGACTTTGCCACTGGTCGTGGTCGTGGGCCGCGATGGCCGCATCGTGCACTACCATGTCGGCTATTACGAAGTCGACCGGCAAGAGGGGCTGAAAGAATTGAATGCCGCCGTGACCGGCGCGCTCAAGAAATAGACGCGGTCACCGCCGCTAGTCGATCCGTCGCTTACCCGCGCACGAGCGAGAGCGCTTCTGCATGCACGCGGCCGTTGCTGGCCATGGCCTCGTTGGCATGAATCGTCGACGTGCCGGTCCAATCGGTGAATTTGCCGCCAGCCTCTTCGATGACCGGCGCGAGCGCGGCGCAGTCCCACACGTGCATCCGCGGGTCGACCATCAGTTCCGCGCGACCAGTGGCGATCAACAAATATCCATAGCAATCGCCCCAAGTCCGCGCGAGCTTTGCCGCGCCTTGCAGACGCTGATAAGCGTCAGCGCTCCCCCGTTCGCTAAAGCCTTTCACGTCCGAGGTGCAAAACAGGCCGTCGGCCAGGCGCTGTTTGGTCGAAACCGCGGCGCGGCGCGGCGCGGTGGAGCCGCGCGTATACCAGGCGCCGCTCCCCTTGGCGGCGTAGACCATTTCATCGAGCCCCGGAATGTGAATCACCCCCACGACGGCGCGTGTGTCATATTCCACGCCGACCAGGGTGCCGTAGAGGGGCACGCCGTGAATGAACGATTTGGTACCGTCAATCGGGTCGAGAATCCAGCGGTAGCCGGAAGTGCCCGCCTGTTCGCCGAATTCCTCGCCCAGGATCGCATCCTGCGGAAAAGCGCCGGCGATACGCGCTCGAAGATGCTTTTCCGCCTCACGATCGGCGACGGTCACGGGCGAGGCGTCGTGCTTCCACTCGACCTGGTAATTGTCCTGGCAAAAATAACGTAGCGTAATTTCGCCGGCTTCGCGAGCGATCGTTTTCGCCAAGTCCAAGCGATTTTCAAAGTCTGGTGTCATATGGCCTGTCAGCCTAGCGAGGCGCGGCCCCTGTGCCAAGGAGGGGGCAGCGGTCTCTATTCACCGGCAAAGGTGTCACAGTCCAAGTGAACGTTGGTACGCGTCTCGCTGGCGATCGATGCCCAATTCGGCCGTGATGGCGCGCCACTTCTCGGCAACAGCTTGCAAAACCTCTTCCGACGTGCCCTGCCCTGCGATCGCACGACGCACGCCTTCGTCTAGCGCCGCCAGGTAGCGGTCTGTCCCGGGAATTCGCAAGACCACCAGGCAGTCCGCGGCCGTCAGACTTGCTGCCAGCGTGCGGGCATACTGTTGTGCCTGCTGCGCTGGTAACTCAGGCATCCACGACTGTGCCGAGGTGATCTGCGAGGCGCGAAACGGGGCCGATTCCTCGCTGGCCACGAGAGTTCTTTCACTCCACTGGCGACTCGCCAGCCAGGATAGCAGCCGCCGCGCGCCGTCCGGTTGTGCAGATTTACTCAGGATCGATCCCACCCGGCCCGCCGCCCCCACGAGCGGCACACTGGTTACGCCTGCGCCGCGCCGGTCCCATTGTCCGGCCGTGGGGTTGTACGCTTCGGCCGAGCCGGGGACCTCGACACAGTTCAATTCGGGCAACTCGGCCGTTGCGGCACGATTGTCGGCGTTGCTGCGCTGTGCTGGCCAGCAGAGCGCCAGTGCAGCCCGGCCAGTGGCCATCCTTTGCCATACGTCGGCCAGGGACAGCTTTCGCGCGTCGGGCGAGGCTAACCGCGCAGTGGCTAAGAGCTCGTCGAGGGCACGCACAAAAGGGGGCGAGGCGATCAGTGGCTCCATCGACTGCATGTTGAAC
>CAMFLN010000681.1 GCA_945957305.1 uncultured Planctomycetaceae bacterium
ACTCCGGCCACCAAGAGTCCTAACAAGACACAGACCGGTGTCGCGGCCAGCATGGTCGAAAGCAGCGGCGAACCGAGCGGATCGTAGATTTGTACCCAACTCACTCAATCACGCCTGGCAAGTGAAAGTGGCTTGCGAGTGCAGAATCGCACAGGTCGCTCAAGATAACCAGCCGTGCGCTGGCTCCGCAAACCGGGACGGAGTTGCAAACCATGGGCACGGCACGGACGAAGCTTAACAATCCGTAACTTATCGTCGCCTGCCGCATTGCGGGCCCCCCTCTGCGGCAAGGGAAGAATCGACTTTCTCGCCTATCTGGAAGAATTTCGACTTTTTTGCGTCCGGTTTGGCCCCAAATTCCCATTTAGTGAAATAGGGGAGCACGCATTCGTTCCCTACTGTCCGATCGACGCCCGGCGCAACAGTGGCGTGGAGTGGAACAGTGAGTTGGCAGGGAAAGTTTGGCCAAGGTGTGCAATCGATGGAAAAATCCACATTCTTCGGGGCAGCACGCGAGCGGTATTTACTTCTGTGGGGCAGCAATGCTATCAGCGGCCTACAAAGTGCCGTGGGACCGGCGACTACGTTTCGGGCCGAGGGGCCGACGCTTCGCGCCGGGCCGCGCGGAAAAGAGACCGCGCGATTTCACGATGGCGTCTGGCACCATCGGAAAACCGGGGCTTATTTTCACTTATTGTGGACCGAGGCCGCAACGCTCGTGCGGCTTGAGGACTCGGCCACCGGCGAAAGGTTGGTGATTGGAACCTTCGAAATGATCGGCGTGCTCCGCAACGTGATCTATGCCGATCGGGAATACAGCCGCCCCGTGGTGAGCTACGACGAGCTGTCAGGGCTTTGGACCGTTCCCCATCACGAGCGGCAGTGGCCCGAAGTGGTGCTGATGCCGGTGCCGCCGGCGTCATGGCCGCTGGAAGTGTTTATGCAGCCGTCGTCCGAGACGCTGGCTCGTCCCATGCTGACGACGAATTGACGCGAATCCTACGCACGCGCCGCCAAGGCGATACCCCTGGACGATTCCCCTTGGACGGCGACCCTTTGGATAACGCGCCTGTTGACACTCCGTGTCGCGCGGAGCGGACCGAAGTATCCCACGCACTATACTTCGTCGCCGCTCCGCCGCGGTACGGAATGATTCGCTCACGGTGGTCGGGTTCAGGCTCGCGCTCCCGCGGCTGCGGCGGCCAGGCAAGCGCGAATATCATCCACCGGGTTTTCCGGCTTTTCCTCATATTCGAGCGCCAGGCAAGCATCGGCCGGAAATTCCGCCTTGCGCAGCGCGCGGAACGTGGCGGGCAGATCGAGTTGCCCACGTCCCAGAATCACTCCCGCCGCGTCCTTCTTCGGTTCGGCAAAGTCCTTCAAGTGCACTCCGTACAATCGGCCGGCCAGCAGCGTGATCGCGCGGACCGGATCTTCGCCCGAACGGATGTAGTGCCCCAGGTCGGCGCAGGCACCGATGCGCGGATCATGTCCCTTGACCGCATTCAGCACGTCGGCCACTTTGTCATAACGTGCGCCGGGCCCGTGATTGTGGATGGCAATGCGGACGTCGTACTCGGCCACCAGCTTATCGAGACTGTCGAAGGAGTCCTCCCGCGGATCGGCTGACAGGTAACGAATTCCCGCTCGCTTCGCGAAATCGAAAAACTTGCGGTTTGCTTCGTGGTCGGCCGTAAAGGGGCTGACACCGTGCCCCAAAGCCGTGAGCCCGAGAGTCGCCAGCCGCTTCTTCATCGCCGCTATTTCCTCGGGCGTCGAGGAGGGACTGTAGTGACCCGGGAAGAACTCCAGAGTGGAAATGCCCAGGCTTTTCGCCAGATCCAGCGCCTTGTCGACCGGATAACCACGTAACGAATAAGTCTGCAGGCCCATGGCAAAGCCGCCGTAATCGTCGGCCGCCGCGGCGCGCCGCGCCGTTCCAATCATTGCCGCGCCAGCGCCAGCAGCTGCTAAGCGCAGAAAATTGCGTCGTGAAAAACAATTGTGGGGCTGACGCGTTGTACGGTGTTGGGGCAACGGCGACATGGAGTTCTCCGGCGGGCTCGTGGATGGTGATCAGTGGCTTGGTTAAACGCCCCGGCGTCGGCGTTCGTTGGCGCTGTGGAGACCGGCAAATTGTCGGGCACTATGGCGAGGACACATTCGCCCCCCGACCTGCATGGTTGCAAGTCTAGATTCCCTGTCCGGGGCAGTTCAAGCAGCCGCGACCGTCTGGCGCGAAGTTTGGCATTTAATCCACCTGGATTCCCGGGCGATTCCTTGCTACAGAAAGGGGTCGCCGGGCTGGCTTTTTTTGCCGGAACCCGGTGCTAAATATTAAGGGCAGGAGCCACCCCCTTTTTTTCCGACGTTGTGGGAACACCCCGATCGAGCACGCCGATGAGCATGCCCTTCAATGACGCTTTTGACGCCGAGACCGCACGGCTGCCGCGCATCGAAGATGAGATCGCCAATAGCATCACCCATGGCATTGGGCTGGCGCTGAGCGTGGTCGGCGCCGCAGTCTTGATCGTGGCAGCCGTGCGCACGGGGGGCCTGCGCGAAGTCCTGGGTTGTTCGATTTACGGCGCGTCGCTGGTGGCCGTCTACGCGGCGTCCACCTTGTCGCACGTTGTTCAACAGCCACGGCTCCGGCGGCGCTTTCGGATGCTCGACCAGGGGTGCATCTATCTCTTGATCGCCGGCACCTATACACCGCTGGCGCTGCAATATTTGCGGAATGGCTATTGGTGGGTGCTGCTGGCCGTGATGTGGACAATCGCCGTCGCCGGCTTTTTCTCGAAAGTGATCCTGGCGCACCGCGTCGAGGCCGTCGCCACGATCCTGTACGTGCTCATGGGCTGGCTTCCGGTCCTGGCCGCCAAGCCCATGATCGCCGCCGCGCCGGCCGCCTGCCTGTGGATGATGCTGGTCGGGGGGCTGTGCTACACGGTCGGGACGATCTTTCTGACGTTCGATCGCAAAGCCCTGTACTTGCACGCCGTATGGCACATTTTCGTGATTGCCGGCAGTACGGTCCATTACTTCGCGATCCTGCACTACGCCCTCCCCTCGGCATGACCCGAGGCCTGACGAGGACCGGCCCTCCCCGGCCAGATTGCAGGTCGTGAGGCCTTCGGTTATCGTTTAGCAGGTGCCAACGTGCGTCGCCGGACACCGATCAGTCCCCGCAGGACTTATCGCTTCCCCAGGCCATGTTCCCAGGCGGCCGCGCGACTTTCTTGAGAGAGAATCGTTGCGGAAATAAGGGACGTGGTCCCCA
>CAMFLN010000682.1 GCA_945957305.1 uncultured Planctomycetaceae bacterium
CTACACTTATGCGATCGTCGGCAGCGTCAGATGTGTATAAGAGACAGCGTTCAAGCGCTCGAACAGCAACTAGAACAGTTCGAAGCCCTGGGCGGCGTGATTGCCGAGAGCGCCGCAGGCAGGCCCGCCGCGGACGGGGCCACAGCCATGCTACTGGTGCGTGCGGCGAAAACGGGCGCGCAAGCCGACGCGCGCCGCGCCGATGCCGATCGTTTTGCCGCGCAATGGGCCCTGACCATGGCCGCGGGGCGTCCCTTGACCGGGCCGTGGCTCGCGGCGCAAACCGCGCCACACGCTGGCGGATACAAGTTGCAGCTAAATGAACTGTCGCGCGAGTTGTTGCAGTCCCCCCTCGTCAAGCGGCTCTCCTCTACGATTCCTCAGCTGCGCTCGGCCCTGACTGATCGCGCGGCCGCCGTGATCGCTGCAGACCAGGCCCGCGGAAATATGCCCCTGGCCCAGGAATTGTCCCTCGCCGCGACCGAGCGGGCGCTATCCGCCATCAAGGAGCAAGCGACGGAAACGACCGCCTTCCTTAGCCGGCTCACCGATTACAATATCGAGATTGCCACGTATGCCAACGCGGTGCTGCCGCCGGCGACGAACAGCCAGGCGCTAGCCCGGGCGTTGGTCACTACGCCGCCGGCATTGCCCCGTTAATTTCCCATTGCCTCTGCGATTGCTTCATGGCCACCGTTGCTGAACCCACAGAGCCCGAGCAGGTTGCGGCCCGGCCGGATGTGCAGCCTCTACGGATCGGTCAGGTGGTGGTCGATCCGCCGGTGCTACAAGCGCCGATGGCGGGATTCACCAACTATGCCTATCGCCAGATCGTGCGCGAATTTGGCGGCGCTGGTCTGCAAGCAACCGAGATGGTCAGCGCCCGCGGCTTCCTGGCCCAAGACGAACGCGACGGCGAGTTCCCCGATCGACTGTGGGGAGTGCGAGACGAAGCGCGTCCGCTCGCGGTGCAGATCTGGGATAACGATCCGGCGACACTCGCCGCCGTCGGCGCCCGCCTGGCTCACGAGTTCAAGGTGAGCGTGGTCGACATTAACTTTGGCTGCCCGGTCAAGCAAATTACGGTTGCCGCCCACAGCGGCAGCTACCTGTTGAAATGCCCGGAGCGTGTCGGCGCGATCGTCGAGCGTGTGGCGCAAGCCTGCGCGCCCACCCCGGTGACGGCCAAGATCCGCCTCGGCTGCACGCGCGACAATATCAACGCCATCGACGTGGCGCAAGTGATCGAAGGCGCCGGCGCCGCGGCGCTCACCGTGCATGGCCGCACCGCGCAGGATTTTTTCAAAGGCTCGGCCGACTGGGAACGGATTTCGTCGATCAAGCCCTACTTGAAACGAATCCCGCTGATCGGCAATGGCGACCTTGATTCTCCGGCGAAAGTCGTCGAGGCGTTCCATCGTTATGATGTCGATGGCGTCATGATCGCGCGTGCGGCGTTGTCCAAGCCGTGGCTGTTTCGCCAAGCGCAAGCCGCCCTGAAAGGCGAGCCGATTCCGCCAGACCCGACGATCGAAGAAGAACGTGCTCTGCTGCTGCACCACTACCAATTGGTATGCGGCCGCTTCGGCGCGGCTCGCGGCACGATTCTAATGCGGCGCTTCGCCTGCTGCTATGCACAGGGCCGGCCGGGGGCGCGTGAATTTCGCACGCGTGTCTCGCAGGTGGCGACGCCCGATGATTTCTCGGCCGTGGTAAACGAGTACTTCCCGCGCCAGTGAAAATAGTCGGCAGATGGCAGCGGGCAAATGGCAGTGAAATGCAGTTTGCGGCGAGGTAAGTACGATTGGTGCACAGGAATCGCGCGCGGCTATGAACGCCACCACCCTCACGCGGCCATCTCCCTGCACATGAGAGGGGTCTTTACACTGCCATCTGCCCGCTGCCCTCAGCCAACTATTCTTTCCCGTAGCCGCCGCCGCCCGGTGTTTCGATCGTCAGGATATCTCCAGCCTCGGCTGTGAATTGCGCCTGGCCCGCAAGGATTTGTTGCGAACCGTCACGTCGCATGAGCGTGTTGACTCCTGGCGCGCCGGACGCGCCGCCGGCCAGACCGTAGGGGTGGTAGCTGCCTCGTCGTTGCGAGAGGATCGACACTTCGAGTTGCCGTAAGAACTCGATGCGGCGTATGACTCCGTCCCCGCCTCTCTGGGTACCCTGCCCGCCCGAGTTACGGCGAATCGAAAATTCGTGCAGCCGCACGGGAAAGCGTCGCTCGAAGACTTCCGGATCGGTCAGCCGCGTATTGGTCATGTGCGTGTGCACGGCGTCCGCTCCGTCTGCTGCGGCCGTGGCGCCGCTGCCGCCGCAGATCGTTTCGTAATAGCCGAAGGTGTGATCGCCAAACAGCACGTTGTTCATCGTCCCCTGGCTGGCCGCGGCAATGCCCAACGCGCCGAGCAAAACGTCGACGACCCGTTGCGAGGTTTCGACATTGCCCCCCACCACGGCCGGACTTTCCGCCGCGGTCGCTCCGGGTCGAGGGTTCAGCAGGCACTCCGGCAGAATCACACGGACCGGCGCCAGCACACCTTCGTTGAGCGGAATGTCTTCGTCGATCAACGACCGCAACACGTACATCACAGCCGCCGTGACGATCGCTCGGTTGGCATTGAGATTGGTCGGCAGGGTCGGGCCGGTGCCGGTGAAGTCGATCGTCGCCGCGTCGCCACGGATTTCGATCGTGGCAACGATGGGGGAACCATCATCCAGGTAGTCGACAAATCGGCGCTGCCCGTCCGGCAGCTTGGCGAGGGCGCTGCGCATCTTTTGCTCGGCAGCCCGCTGGATGTGTTTCATGTACGCCAAGACGACGGGGAGTGAATAGCGCTCCACCAACCGCTGCAGATCGCGTGATCCTTGTTGATTCGCGGCCACTTGCGCCGCGACGTCCGCCAGGTTGTCGGCCACTTTGCGGCTCGGGTACGGACCGCTTTGCAGCAAATCGCCCAATTCCTGCAGCCGCGATTGTCCGGCGTCGACGAGTTTGAAATTGCGGATCAGCACGCCTTCCTCGGCCAGGTTGCGCGAGAACGGCGGCATCGAACCGGGCACTATTCCCCCAATTTCGGCGTGATGGGCACGGCTGGCGGTAAAGAACAGCAACCGCCGGCCATCGCGGTCGAAGATCGGTGTCACCACCGTGACGTCAGGTAGATGCGACCCGCCCCGATACGGGTCGTTCGTCACAAACACGTCACCAGCACGCAGCGTGGGATTATCCGCCAAAATGCAGCGCACCGTCTCG
>CAMFLN010000683.1 GCA_945957305.1 uncultured Planctomycetaceae bacterium
CCCCTGATGACCGCCGCGGTTACTGATGATCGACTGATGGATATGCGACGAAGAAGAATGGTTGTTCAAACCGCTGTGCGCGCCATGGGCGCCGCCCAGATGGCTCGCGCCGAGGTTGCTACTGCCTATGTGACTATTGCCAATTTGCCCCTTGCCGATGTGGCCCATCGACGAGCCACCATGGTGGCTGGGGGATGAAAAGCTGTGCGCGCTGTGCCCCATTCCGCCCGAGCTGAAGCCGCTGTGATGGCCGCCGCTGTAGCCACCGAAGCCGTGGCCCCCGCTGAAACCGTGTCCGCCGCTGAACCCACCGTGGCCACCGCCGAAGCCGCCGCCCCCGTGACCACCACCTCCATGCCCGCCGCCGCCGCCACCATGGCCGTGGGCATAAGCCTGAGTCGAACCAAGGATCGCCATCGCCCAACAGGCCACGAACCACGACACAAGTCGAAAACGCATAGATATCCCTCCCTCTTACGAGGTTAGCCGCGCCGCTCCTAACCTCTAATTTGTACGCGCGATTTCGGCCTGCGGCGAGAAAATAACGAATTATTTACCTCGCTTAGCGCGATTCGAGGGCTCAGGCGTCAGCTGCCACGGTCCGAAGGCCGTAGAACCGTTAGAAGGGGAATCTTGTGGCGGGGACCATCCTAGGGAGCCACGGCACCGTGCTGAGTAACGAGGCGTGCTTCTCGCACAGGAGCACGTGAGATACTCAACGATCACGGAGCGGCGCATCGCGCTAAGGGCCGAGGGCATTTCGCCGCGCAGTAACCAACCCGGTGCGCAACTCGCGGAGAAAGCCAGTAGCGTCGAAAATCAGTCGACGCCCCGCGGGGAGCGTTAGCGACGCCGCCGCGAGTAGCCGAGCAAGCACAAGCCGGCGAGTGCCAGCAGGACAAAAGTCCCAGGCTCCGGCACCGAAAACGTGCCGCTCCCTGATCCCAGGTCGTTGGCCGACAGCTGGAAAGAGAAAGACGCCTGAAGCGTAGTCACCGCCCCCAGAATGTTGCCCACGGTGGGCGGAACGTTGGGCGTCGAAGCGTTAGAACCGGCGCCCACGGCCACCAATGAAGGGGCTAACGTAGTGAATACGCCGATGTTCGAGAGTGCCTTGAAGCTTTGACCCGCGTAGGCCCCGGTCAGGCTGGCGCCGTCGTTGTCGAAGTCAGTGACCGTGACCGAAGCGCTGGCGAACGCCAGCGGATTGGATAACGCCGCGAAGACAACCGGCGCGGTCGAAATCGTGAAATTCGTCGGTGCATTGCCGGCCAACACGCCGAAGCTCAATCCAGCCATCGGATCAGGATCAAGCGACAGGCTCAGCCCGAACGGCTCGATCGTCGCCAACAAATTATGGTTGGCGTCGTTGGAAAAGATTTGAATCTCCTCGGGCCCCGAGAGGTACTGGTATTTTCCATTGCCGGTCGGCGTCACCAGAATCGGATAAGAAGCGCTGCCCAAGGAGCTAGATACGTCGACGGTGCCAATTTGCACAGTCACGGCTGTGGCTTGCACAGTCGAACAATGCATCGCGCTGAACAGTGCGACGAAAAGCAGCGCAGAAAAGACGGGCAGAACACGCTGCGAAACACGGCGAAAAGCATCGCGGTGCAGAGAAAACGTCGCAAAGGCACGCGGGCAACCGCTCATTTTGCTTGACTCCTCACGGGGCAAAACCACAGTGGGCATGGACGCAAGCACCCCGGCTTCGACAGCCAGGACAGGCGCGAGTGTACCCATTTCGTGGGGAAGGTCAAGCAAACTTTTCGTTATTTTGTGCAAATCCGACCGTCGCCGACAGACCTGGACTCAGGCCCCGGCTATAAGTGGTTCGGCAGTGCACACATGACACTCGGCAGGGGCTACCGGCGGCGACGCAAAATTCCTAGTCCTCCCAGAGCCCCCATGGCGAGCAGGACGAACGTCGAGGGCTCGGGTGTGACCGAAAAGCGGCCGGTGCCCGACGCCAGATCGTTGGCCGAGAGCGTGAACGAGAAGATTCCCTGGATGCTGGTCACCGCTCCGGGAATCACCGTGTTCGGAATGCTCCCCGTCTGCGTGTTCGATCCGTGTGGAAACGCCGGTAAAACGGTGGCCGGGCTCAACAGGGTACCAAAGATGTTGGCCCCCGCGTTGTATTGAGCCTGATAACTCAAAGGGCCGGCATATTGACCCGTCAGGCTTGCGCCCCCCGCGCCGCTCTGGTCAGTCACGGTGACCGAGGCGCTGGCCGTGCCAATCGGATTGATCAGCGCCGGAAACGCCACCAGCGCCGAAGAGATCGTAAAGTTCGTGGGCACGGCGCCGGCAATCACACCAAAGGTCACAGTCGCCACGGGGTCAAAATCGAGCGAGACCCCGAGGCTTTGCACAGTGGCCAAAACGTTCGAACCACTGGTGATGTTGAAGGCCGAGGTGGTCGACCAATCCGTCGTGCCAGCTGGTGCCCAGGCGCTCCAGGACCCCGTACCCTCGGCGCTAGAGACGCTGATCGTCAGCATCTGGTAGGCAGGAGTGGCTTGCGAGCTGGAAACCGTCAGTGCACAGAGCAGAAGTGCGAGAGCGGGCGCGAAGAATCCGCGCAGAGAGAACGCTGGTTCGCCATTCATGAGCGCTACTCCTCAAGTGTTGTGGGGCAAACGCGTCGCCCGAGAGATGCCAAGGCCCAATTGCATACTCCCCCTTGGTGGCGAGTGTACCCGTTGTAGGGGTTGGGTCAAGCATCTTTTGGGGATTTTAGTGGGAAGTGCTGCGGGCGTCCTTTTGCAGACAAAAACGGCGGGAAATTGCCGCACTTCCGTGCGCCCCTCAGTTCCGCCCTGCCACATTGACCCGTCCGCCGGGCGTTTGAACTTTGGCCCAGAACGGATGCAGTCGCGCCGCACGGGTCCGCACGTCTTCGAGAAGCACGTTCAAACTCGGTGCAAGATCCTGTGACAACTTCACGTTCCGCGCGTTTACGGTGACCGTGATGCGACGTTTGAAGTCGACGACCTCAGGCGAGAGCCAGATCGTGACCCGATCGGCGCCGGTTTTCACATGAATGCCATTGTTGGCGTTCACGCTGGCGGTCGTTTCGCTGGCCCGGGCCCCTGACGGCGCCGGCCAATCGTGCGGATCGACCAAGGTCTTCGGCGGAAGCTCGGCCACTTCGATCCACCAAAAGAAATTGTCCCACGGGCGCATCGTAAATCCGGAGATCGTCTTGCGGGCGAAGTCACGCTTCAAGCGGCTCATCCAATCGAAGAGCCGCAATATTT
>CAMFLN010000684.1 GCA_945957305.1 uncultured Planctomycetaceae bacterium
GGTGGCGGTTGGTACTCCTGCGGTGGTTGCTGGGGTTCCAGCGGCTGCAGCGGTGGTTGCAGTGGCGGCGGTTACACGACTGTTCGTGACGTTCCGGCGGGCGCTGCCCCGGTCGCTCCGCAGGGCACGACCGAAGCCCCGAACCTGGACCAGGCTCCGGTTCCCGGCAGCACCGACGCTCCTCCGCAAACCAACAACAACAGTGGCAGTGCCGCGATCCTGAGCGTGCACGTCCCGGCTGACGCCAAGGTGTACGTCAACGGCATGTTGACCCGTAGCACCGGCAGCGACCGCCGCTTTGTCTCGAACGGTCTGCGTCCGGGCTTCAACTACACGTACGAGCTGCGTGCGATGACCGAGCGTAACGGCCAGATGGTCGAAGACCGCAAGGTCGTCCAGCTGCAAGCCGGCCAGTCGGCCGACGTCAACTTCCCGCTGCAAGGTCAAGAGCAGGCTGACGAGCGGACCGCCGTCAAGCCGGTCAAGACCAGCCTGAAGCTGCACGTTCCGGCTGACGCCAAGGTCTTCCTCTCGGGTAACGAGTCGAAGTCCACCGGCGAGACCCGCGAATTCGTGACGACCAAGCTCGGCGAAGGCCAGACTTGGGACAACTACACGGTCCGCGTCGAACTGGAACGCAATGGCCAGAAGATCTCGAAGGTCGAGCGGATTTCGCTCAACGCCGGCGAGTCTCGTGAGTTGACCATCGACGTCGACGCCGCTCAAGTGGCTCAGGCCAGCAGCGGTACTGACCTCCAGTAGTCCGCACGGCAGCGATGGCCCCGGCGGCAAAGTCGGGGCAACCTTCAGACTGCCCATTGTTTGCGACCCTAAATAGCCCTCGCACGGGATTCGTCCCGTGCGAGGGTTTATCGTTTTGCGCGGCCGTAACGAGCGCCGCCGAATCGCTCGTTCCGCTGGCGCGCGGTCTCCGATACCCGAGAAAGTGGCCGGATCGGCCTGATTTCCGCATCATGGACGGTTCGCCGGCGGCTTGCTCGCGCCAGGCATTCATGCGAGAAACGGCCACGACGACCGGTATGCACTCGGCCAAGCACCAAAACCTCGCGGTAACGAGCCGCTCTAAATGATGCCCGCATCAGTAGCCGCCCAAGATGCCGCCTCGACAACTCCTGCCACAGGCACGGGGTGGAGCAGGGGGGTGCGCCTCGTGGTGAGCTTGCTGCTCTTATTTCAATTGACCGCCATCTTGATCGGCCCCTTCACGTTGCCGCCGACTTACATCGGCAGCCTGTTGCAACCTTGGTTCCGCCCGTACCTGGGCGCTACTTATCTTGATCACAGCTATAAATTTTTCGCGCCCGACCCTGGGCCGAGCCATCTGGTGCGCTACGACCTGGAATTTGCCGACGATTCACACCAGCAGGGCATTTTCCCCAGTCTGGACGACCACTGGCCGCGGTTGTACTACCACCGCCACTTCATGCTCAGCGAGTTCATCAACATTGGCTCTCCCGATGTGAATGTCCCCCCGCAGACCGATTGGACGCGCATCCCGCTCTCTGAGCAGCAACAACAGTACGCGCGTTCGTACGCCGAACACTTGCTGAAGAAACATCATGCGCGGCGCGTCACGTTGTGGTTGCGCCAGCATCTCATACCGACTCAGGAACAGGTCGAGCGCGGCATGAAGCTCGATGATCCGAGTTTGTACCGCGAACGACAGCTCGGCAGCTACGCGAGGATGTAAATGAAACGCCTAGCCGTCGACTATCTGCGCGACCTGACTGCCTGGCTGGCGGATGGCTGGAATCGCTTCTGGTTCACGCCGTCCGATCCGGCCACGCTGTCGGCCATCCGCATCATGGCCGGCGCCATGCTGTTCTATACACACCTGGTCTGGTCGATCGGGCTGGAAGACTTCTTTCTGCCGACGGGCTGGGTTTCGGCCGATGCCGCCAGCGCCGCTCAGCCTGACCCTTATGCGTGGAGTTACTTCTGGTGGATTTCATCTCCCGGAACGCTCTGGGCCGTGCACATTGCGGCGCTCGTGGTCTTCTTCCTGCTGACCGTCGGGCTGTTCAGCCGCACGATGTCGGTGTTGTCGTTTTTTGCCGCAGTGTCTTACGTCAATCGCGTGCCGGGTGCGCAGTTTGGTCTGGACCAGATCAATTTGATGCTGTCCATGTACCTGATGGTAGGGCCGTGCGGCGATCGCTACTCGCTCGATCGGCTCTTGGCTGATCGCGAGGGGGGGAGTCGGCCGCCGGTACTACCCAGCATTTCGGCCAATATCGCCATTCGATTGATCCAGTTGCACATGTGCGTCATTTATTTTTTCGCTGGGTTGTCGAAACTCCAGGGCGAGACATGGTGGCGCGGCGATGCGTTTTGGGGAGCCGTCGCCAACATGGAATATCAATCCTGGGATTTGACGTGGCTGGCTGGTTGGCCGCTGCTCGTAGCGGTGCTGACCCACGTCACGGTGTTCTGGGAGTTGTCGTTCTGCGCGCTCGTGTGGCCGGCGAAGCTGCGACCGGCGATTCTTGCCGTGGCGGTTCCCCTGCATTTAGGCATCGCTTTTGGAATGGGTATGATCACCTTCGGCTTGATCATGCTCGTCGGCTGCTTTTCCTTTGTCTCGCCGTCACTCGTGCGCATGATGATCGAACGGCAACCGGCAGAGCAGGGGAGGGGGGAGGAAGTTGTCGAGTCAAGGCAGTCTACTGCCGCGCGTCCCAATCAGCGCCGTCGGCCGGCAGCCGCTCGGACCTCGAAATCGGGTTGATGTCCTGCTACGTTCGCTCGACCAAATGTCGATTCCTCGCCGTCTCGACGGGGCAGGGCAGGGGGGCTAGAAGTTTCGCAAATTTCCGCCGTTCCTCGGGAACCTGACCGCATCTTCCGCTGTCAGGACCGCTGGGCTTATACTAGCGGCTGCATTCCTTTCGTAGGTGGTCGGAAAAAACCAGCATATTGAGCTGGTACGCCTGCCCCTGCTGGCTCGCCCAGCCGTCCAAGGAGTGCGGAGAAATTACCTTGCTCCGTCATCGCGGAGCTCAGAAATTTTACGGGAGACTTTCGTGTTTGACGTCGTTGCGATCGTGGGTGCCACGGGGGCCGTGGGCAGGATCATTCGCGAGTTGCTTGAAGAGCGCAACTTTCCCGCTGAGACGGTCCGCTTCCTGGCGTCCAAACGTTCGGCTGGCACGAAAATCACGTTTCGCGGACAGCAGCACACCGTCGAAGAGCTGACTCCCGACGTGTTCAGCGGCATCGAGTTGGCCATCGGCAGTAC
>CAMFLN010000685.1 GCA_945957305.1 uncultured Planctomycetaceae bacterium
GTGTTGGGCAGCCCCGAAATTCTGGGGCCTGACTTCTGCCCCTTTCACACGGCGCTGGCCACCGGGACGCGTAGTTGCTCGACGTTGCGATCGAGCGACAATCGCTATTTCCGCGTGCATGCGATGCCGGTCAGCGACGCGTCAGGACCAGCGCGAAACCTGATCGTGACGATTCGCGACGTGACCAGCGAAGTGCTACAGCAGCAGAAGCTGGCAGCGATCCACCAGGCGGGGGTCGAACTGGCCGACCTTTCGCCCGACGAATTGTCCCATATGTCGATCGAAGAGCGCATCGAGCTCTTGAAATCGAACATCCTGCATTTCACTCAGGACCTGCTGAATTTCGACGTGGTCGAGATTCGCTTGCTCGACGCCAAGACCGGCAAGCTGGAGCCACTGCTCGCAGCCGGCATGGTGCCCGAGGCCATGGATCGCTCGCTCTTTGCGCAGTTGCAGAACAACGGCGTGACGGGGTTCGTGGCCGCGACCGGCAAGAGCTACCTGTGCGAAGACACGACCGAGGACCCTCTCTACCTGGAAGGGTGTAAGGGGGCCAAAAGCTCGCTGACGGTCCCCTTGATTCTGCACGACGAGGTGATTGGCACCTTCAACGTCGAGAGTCCCGAACCGCGGGCTTTCACCGAAAGCGACATGCAGTTCCTCGAGATATTCACCCGCGACGTCGCGGTCTCGCTCAACACGCTCGAACTGCTCGTGGCCGAAAAGGCCACGACCGTGGTCGAAAACATCGAAGCCGTACACAGCGCCGTGGCCATGCCGGTCGACGACATTCTGAATGACGCGGTCAATGTCATGGAACGCTACATCGGGCACGATCCGGATGTAGCCGAACGACTGCAGAACATTCTGCGCAACGCCCGCGACATCAAGCAGGTGATTCAACAGGTGGGCCAGAAAATGGCTCCCAGCCAGGCCCACCCGCAACCGCTGCAGAACACGCAGCGTCCGCAATTGCGGGGCCTGCAAATCCTGGTGGTGGATGCCGACGACAGCGTACGTAGTGCGGCCCATGCCTTGCTGGAACGCTACGGCTGCGTGGTCGAAACGGCCCACGACGCCAGCGAAGCGGTCTCGATGGTGCGCAGCCTGGCGCCCGGCGTCTCTTACGATTGCATCATCGCCGACATTCGCCTGCCCGACATGACCGGGTACGAGTTGATGATCAAGCTGCAGGGCATTCTCGATTCGGTCCCCATGGTGCTGATGACCGGTTTTGGTTACGACCCGGGGCATTCGATCGTCAAGGCGCGGCAAGCCGGCTTGCAAGCAGACGCGGTGCTGTACAAGCCGTTCCGGCTGGACGCTCTGCTGGATACCGTTGAAAAGGTATCTCAACACGCGCGGCGCATGGTGCGACAAGGCTGACCCTGCAACTAGCGTCCGCATCTTTGGCGAATAGCACCTTGGATGACTGAGGAACTGTGATGGAGTCTGCCCTCGCGCTTTCCCTGTACTTGCTGATGCTGCTGGGCAGCACGGCACTCTGGATTACATTCCTGAATCGCGCGCATGGGCTGGGCGTGTGGCGCCCGTTGATTCACGCCTGTTCGCTGCTCTCGCTGCTGGGATTATGCATTGGCCCGTTCGCGCTCGCGATCGGTGTGACGGCCCTACTCCCGCAAGCGACGAGCGTGCTGCCCGCCCCATTGAGCAGAATTTTTTTGGCTTGCGGCGTGCCGCCCTGGGGTTTGCTGGCCGAATGCTATGCCGCGTTGTGTCTTGTCGCGGTAATGCCGTGCGCTTGGTGGATCACGTCAAACTGGCGTTATCGGGCACCGTCCCACCTCCGCCAGTTTCGCACGGAAAACATCAATCTCGCGGCGGCTTGTCCCGATCGCCAGTTGGCCCACGGCGTCGCCCGCTGGGCGGCAGTTCTGCCCGGCAATGAAGTGTTTCGCCTGGAGCTGAACCAACTGACGCTGGCACTGGACCGGCTGCCCGCGTCGCTGGCGGGTTTATCGATCGCACAGCTTTCTGATCTGCACATGAGCGGTCGCATCGGTATCGACTACTTTCACGAGGTGGTCGATCGGACGAACGCTCTCGAGCCTGACCTGATCGTGATCACCGGCGATCTTGTCGATTCGGCCACATGTCTGGAGTGGATTCCCCAAACCTTGGGCCGCCTGAAGGCTCGCTACGGCGTTTTTGTAATCCTGGGCAATCACGATCTGTGCGTCGACGTCGAAGAGCTGCGGACTATTTTGACGAGGTCTGGCCTGACGAACCTGGGAGGACGCTCGCAACGGCTGGAAATTGCCGGACAGACGATCTTGTTATGCGGCAACGAACTGCCGTGGCTGTTACCCGCGGATTTAGCGGCTCACGAGCTTGACTTGGCCGACGGGGGCGAATCGTTTCGTATACTCTTGTCCCACGCCCCCGACCAGATTCGTTGGGCGCGGCGGCGCAACTTTGACCTGATGCTGGCCGGACACACTCATGGCGGGCAGATTTGCTTCCCGGTCATTGGCCCGGTGCTGGCCCCCAGCATTTTCGGCACTAAGTACGCGTGTGGGCTCTTTTATGAAACGCCCACACTCATGCACGTCAGCCGGGGGACCTCGGGATTAACTCCGGTGCGGTACCTCTGTCGCCCCGAGATTTCACTGCTGCGCTTGGTGCCGACACGGATCGACGTCCGGGCGAGCGACGAAGAATCGCGCGCGGAAGAAGATTTGGTGAAGTGCTAATGCTCGCGCGCGGGACGCGCGCCAGCAAATCATGCCACCGGCGGCGTTGGCCTGTTGCGCGCGCCGCACTTTTGTGCCCCAGCAGGCCTTAGGAAGGTTTCTTCGTGTTCGCTGGCTTTTCGATCGTGGCGTGACGATGGGCTTTGTCCGTGCGCAGCTCGCGGTCAGCATCCAGGATTGTCAAGCCGCTGGCATTTGTCGACGCCGCGTGAGGCGGGGCAACTTTTTGTGCCATCGCTTCGGCCTGTTTGGCGAATTTGCGGCCGACTCCCAGGTATTGCAGCTTGGGCCACAGCATGTGCGCGTTGCTGGTGAGCCATTCCCAGCGGAAGAAGTAACGCATGAAACACTTGGCGTGCCAGAACTGCACCTGTTCGGGCGTCAAGTTTTTGTACTTCATGACCGGCGTGTAGACGTTGTACTTCGTAAAGTCGAAGTCCGCGATCTGGTCCTTCACATGCTGAAAGAACTCCGTCCCCGGATAGGGTGTCACGATGTTGAAGTTCGCATAAGTCGGATTCACCGACTTGGCGTAACCCAATAC
>CAMFLN010000686.1 GCA_945957305.1 uncultured Planctomycetaceae bacterium
GCCGTAAACCGTGCGCACCAGAATGACCGGAAATGCAGGTCCTGGCGACGCAGGCAAGCGGACTTCGGTCGCGAGTTTCGTGCCGTCGCGCATGGGCACCATGACCGTCTCGGCCGTGGCCGTTTCAACCAGGGTCGCCGCGAGCCACAGAGCGCAGGCCACTAGCGCGCACCGAACACATGGGCCAATCAATTCGCGGTAGGACGTAGGCGACATGCATTCCTCAGACAGAGTTGGAAACGAGAGTGGCGATCGTACTGACGCGTACGCGCACCGTCGACGGAGAGGGCGCCTCTCGCTGAGGGAAGTTGCGAATGGACAACACAATATGCCACGACGTCACAGCGGCCCGCTCGTTGTGACCGTTGTGACGTCGTAGTTGAATCCCAGAGAGTATTACGCTGCGTTTCTGGCTACGGCATGGGCAGGACGATCGGCGCGTTTTCGGGAAACGTGACATCGCCCGATTTACCGTTGACCTGGTACTGCACTTTCAAGATTTTGGGCGTACCAGGAGCAGGGTCGCCGCCGAAGCTGTCGTTATAGTTGCCAGCCGGCAGCAAGATGAGCGGAATCGTGTCGACGCACTTTTGCAGCGTTTGCGTCACGTCTTTCCGCGCTTCGCCGGCCCCGTATTCGGCCTTGACGATGTCGACCTTGACGGGATCGAGGCCGCTTTTGCTGAGCACTTCGCGCAGTTTGGCGCCGTCACCACCGATTTTCCGGGCGATGACCAGCGTGGACTTTGCTGCATCGTCACGCAAAGAGGGCATTTGCGTGGCCTTGGCTGCCACCTTGAGCGTCTCCATGTTCGGATAACGTTCGAGGACCGCCAGGACAAGTTTCTGTTCCTCGGGGCGGCTGGAATTCGACAGTGCTGTCTGGCACATCTCGGCCCGCTGCGCGTCAGGCATGGCGAATTGCCTTGCCAGGCGGATGTAACCTCGCAGCGCCCGAACCTTGTACTTGTCCTCGGGCGCAGTCTTGGCCAGGTCCAACAGAACAGGAGCGGCGTCGACATTCATCCACTCGCCCAGCACACGGCTACCGGCATCCTGCAGTTGTGGGTCGTTGCTTTTCATCGCGGCGCCGATGGTTTCGAGAGCCTTGGGGCCTCCCATGGCGCCGAGAGTTTCGAGCAGGTTCGCTTTCGTGGTCACCGCGGCGCGTGGCAGGGCCGCCGCCAACTCGGCCGCACACGCTTCGCGGTCAGGCATACGCAGGCAAGCCTCGCGCAGCGAACGCTGCGCCACATTGGCATCCTTATCATTCTTCGGCTGGACCGCTTGCGTGATCAACACGGCCAGGTCTTTGGGCGTGACCGTGGCGCCTAAAGCCACCAGCGCCGCATGACGCACGCTCTCGTCCGTCTGCTCCAGCGCCTTGATCAATGCCGGCGTCGCCGCCACGCGACGCTGACCTACCAGTTCGATCAACACGGCCAACGGTTTACCTTGCGCGTTGGCTAGGCGATCGGTAATCTCGGCATCGACTTTTTTATCTGTCAGTGCCGCGATGGCCGCCTTGGCTGAGTCCGACAATTCGGCGTCCTGATCGGCTGCCATTTCCAAAAGCGGAGCCAGGCTCGTCGCATCTCCCAGTCGTCCCACGACTACCAAGGCCGCGACGCGCACCTGCTTTTCCCCTTGCTTGGCAGCATTCAGCACCGCCGGCAGAACCGATTTGTCACCGCGGTCCGCGATGGCCGTCAGAACCAACGCCGCGCGTTGGGGCGAGGTCCGGGACACTTCCGCCGCCAATGCTTGGGCCACGTCCGCTCCGGCCAACTCTCGGGCAGTGGTCAGACCGATGTTGAAAAAGTCACGATCTTGCGAGCCAAGCTGCTCGACCAGTAATGGAATGCCGCTCGACTTTCGCGCGACGATGGCGCCACGAGTCGCTTCGAGCTTGCGGGGCTTGGGGACATCGGCCTTGCGCACTTCGTCGTACAGCTCACCGGCTTCCTTGGCACGCCCCTCTTGCAGCCGGCGTTCCGCACACAGAATGCATCCCTCCGCGACGGCGCTGCGGACTGGGCCCTTTGTCGTTGTGAGCGATTGACGCAGCGTCTTGGTCGCGGCGTCATTGCCAATATGGCCGAGAGCGGCAGCTGCGGACGAGGCAACCAACGTGTCTTCGTTCTGCAGGTTCTTCGTAAGCAGATCGACCGCGGCAGCGTCGCGGCGGACCGATAGCGAGTTAAGGACGCCGACCAACAGCTTGCCTTTCACTGTGCCGGCGGCCGTGCGGAGCGCTTCGCTCGACGCAGGATCCGGAATCGCCTCGAGCGCGATGCGGGCCCACGACGCCAGTTGCTCGTCGGAGAGTAGTTTCGCCAACTCGGGCACAGCGGCCTTTGTCCCGACCGTGGCCAGCTGCTTGCAGGCGAGCGCCTTTTCAGCCGGCGCCGCCGTGCGCAAAGTTTCGATCAGTTCGGCTTCCGACTTTTGCTCGGCGGCCTGTGCGATCGAGCAGCACAAGAGAAACACGGAGAGCAAAGGGGTGAAAACCACGACGGCACGACGGGCACAACGAGCGGCCTCTTTTGGGCTGAAAGCCGCGAAGCTGTGAGAGGTGTGTTTTTGGACCATATTCAGAATCCTGATACTGGGCGGTATGTGCGTGTTAATGATTTCCAGCGGTGGCCGATGGCGTGCATTTAGACAGCACTTACAGGCGCCACGGCTCGCGCAGGGCTTCGGAACGCAAGCGGTTCGCCTGGTCGTCGCCGACGAATTCGTTCTTCTGCGGGTCGAACGTGATTTTGCGATCCAGCGCCAGGGCGACGTTGGCTGCATGACACGCGATGTGTGCTGCGCACGCCGCGTCGGCATTCCCCTTAGGCATGCTGCGCGTCTTGACGCAGTCGAGGAAATCACGCACGTGGAACGTCGCCGGATAACCGTCGATCTCGGCCACCTTGCGCCCGCCCAGCAGTTCAGGCGAACTGAGGACCATTTTGCCGCTGTCGCCGGTTTCGACCCAGCCGGTCTCGCCTTCGAAACGCACGGGGCACGAGCCGAGCGGAATCCAACCGGTCTCGCGGAAGATCAACTTCACGCCGTCGGCGTACTTGGCGACGATCTGGCCATCGGCCGGCGGGTTGTACTCGACCGGAACCTTGTCATCGCCGACCGCCCACTGGCAGAGATCGACGCAGTGCGACCCCCACTCCAGCACGCCGCCGCCGACCAATCCGCCCCCCTTCTCGAAATTGAAACCGTCCAGCAGCTTGGCATTGAACGGACGCCAAGCC
>CAMFLN010000687.1 GCA_945957305.1 uncultured Planctomycetaceae bacterium
TGCCGCAGGAGTGTATGCCTTCCTGGGAGCCAGCGGCACGGCTGCCGCGTTTGACCACCAGGGCAAATCGCTGTGGACCGTCGAACTAGGAGCCCATCCGACCGATGAAAACTTCGGTACAGGAAGTTCGCCAGCACTCTTCGACGGCAAGCTCTTTCTGCAATGCTTCAACAAGGACCAGGCCTACCTCGTCTGCCTAGACGCCCGCACGGGAAAGGAGTTGTGGAGAGTCAACCGAGACACAGCTGGGACCTCGTGGTCCACGCCCCTGGTGTGGCACAACCAACAGCGGACCGAGGTCATTGCCTCGGGGCAGAAGCTGATGACCAGTCATGATCCTGCGACAGGCCAGGAGCTGTGGCGCCTTGCGGGAATTAATGTCCCTTCGACGTCGTCGATTACCGCATCGTCGGATGCCATCTATTTTGGCTACCGCGCCCCGTTCACTGCAGGTCCGCTGTTTGCTCTGGCGGCGGGACTCAGCGGCGACCTTTCTCCACAGGATCAAAAGTCCGGGATGAAGGGGCAAATCTGGTCCAAGCCGAGCGCCGCCCCTGGTATGCCGACACCGCTAATCGTCGGTGATTGTCTGTACGTCATCAACAATAGCGTGCTCAATTGTCATGACATACGCACGGGCGACGTGCAATACAAACAACGCCTGCCCGAGATGGCAACAATTGCCGCGTCCCCTGTTTCCGATGGACAACACCTCATCCTTGTCGACGAGAAGGGGAAAGTTTTGTTTCTCAAGCCGGGGCCCACGTTCGAAATCGACAGCAAGCTGGACCTTGATGATGTGGTCTGGGCGACACCGGCGATCGCCTCGGGGCGTCTGCTGGTTCGGGGTGTCCGTCAACTCTATTGCCTGGCACCGTAAGGCATCTCGCACGCGTTCGCCGTCTTGCCCCCCATAGTCCTCCGCGCACATTGCCGCACACGTGTGCCCCTACGCACACTGCGCCAAAACTGTGCCAAGGCTTGCCTGGAACTGGCGGAATCAGATATCCGTAACCGTCGGTGCTCTCTATATTTGCCTCGTCATGTGTGCGGATTTGATACAATTAACTGCATGGACGTTATTCCCGCGCGCGCTTGACGAACGATTCGGGTTCGCAGGCAAGTTGCATTGCCTGTGGCGCTTACATCCAAAGGATTTATTTTCTCTCTCTCGTTACCGGCGATGGCACGCGCGGTGCGTTAAGTGCTCAAATGGGGGACAAGCAGGGCTCGCTGCCTGGTCCAGACGCTAAGAGAATGGCTATACTCTCGCGAAAAATTGCCATCGCCTGAGCCGGCGATCCTGTTTTGGGGAGCTACACAAGATGAAGGCCCTGATCGGTGTTGATGGTTCCGAAGGCGCGTGGGCTGCTGTGCAACAGGCTGCCGAATTGTTGCCGCAACAGAGCGAGTTGGTCCTGTACTACGCGCCCCCCAAGTTGCATCTCCGTGGTACCCCCGCCTCACGAGAATTCATTGACAAGGCACGAGAAGGTCTGGCGAAAGCGGTTTTTGACGAAGCACTCAAACGCGTGCCTAAGAGCTTGCAGCACACCGTTTCGACCATTGTGGGAACACAAGGGCCACGACGCGGATTGCTGTTGGCAGCGGAGCAGGTGAACGCTGATTTCGTCGCAGTGGGCGCCGATGGGCTGGGCGCCGCGCAATTATTGCTTGGTAGCGTGACTCGGGCATTATTACGTCACTCGACGCGCCCCGTGCTGGTTGCGCGACCGATTCCGGTGCGAGAAAATCGGTCCTCCTATCGCGTGCTGTGGGCGGTTGACGACCCGCCGGCGGTGCATGTGCCGATCGAGTTTCTCGAGAAGCTTGCCTGGCCCAAGGGAACGAAAGGGTCCGTGGTCCACGTGGTCGACCCTCTGCAGTCGATGGAGATCCCCGACTGGTTCAAGGAGCAGGTCGGACACGACAAGGAGTTCGCTCGCCGCTTCAGCGAAGAGTACACGGCAGATAAACAACGCAAGTTCAATGAGATGGCTGCTTTCACTGCCGAGCTTTCGCCGCCGTTTGGAAATCTGCCGATCCTCCGCGAAGGCAATGTTGCCAACGTCGTTCTGCAAATGGCCAAGGAAGAGGCTGCTGACCTGGTGATCGTCGGAACGCGCGATTTGGGCACCGTCGAACGGTTCTTTCTCGGCAGCACCGCCGAGTCGATACTACAATTCGCGACCTGCTCGGTGCTGGTCGTGCATATGCAGGCCAAACCGTGACTACTACCACGGCGGTCCTGGGCATTTCGCGGGCCAAGGCAGGCGACTTTCTGGTGGCGCGCTTCCTCTGAACCACATCGTCGGCGCTATGGACAACGCGACGAATCAGCCGCCGCCGGGCATTGCTTCAGGCAATCTTATCCAGCATCATTCCGACTCGTACCATCAGCTCGTCGCGCAAGACGTCAAAAACCTCTTGTCTCAAGAACATGGCCTGACGTCGGAACAGGCCTCTGCCCGCCTGCTTTCCAACGGCCCCAATGCCCTCGCGGGAAAGCCGTCGGTCCCTCTCTGGCGCAAACTACTGGCGCAATTCTCGGAACTTGTGATCTGGATTCTGATTGCCGCGGCTGTCATTTCGGGCCTGCTGCGCGAGTGGATTGATACCGTTGCAATCCTCGCCATTGTCGTGCTCAACGGATTGCTGGGCTTTTTTCAGGAGCGAAAAGCCGAGCGCGCCATGATGGCGCTGAGCAAACTGACCGTTCCCCTGTGTAAGGTCGTGCGTGCCGGGCGCTTGCTGCAAATTCCCACGCGGGACCTGGTGCCCGGTGATCTCATCGAACTCGAGGCAGGCGATCAAGTGCCGGCCGATGCCCGCCTGCTGCGAACCTTTAGCGTTCGTGCCCAGGAAGCGGCGTTAACCGGCGAGTCCAAACCGGTCGCCAAGTCTGCGGATGTCGTCCTAGCCGCGGAAACGGCGCTCGCTGAGCGGCGCAACATGGTGTACATGGGGACAACGCTCGCCGCCGGCAAAGCGAGCGCCGTGGTCACGGCAACCGGTATGCACACCGAGTTGGGCCATATAGCCCACCTGCTTTCGATCACCGAATCCGAGCTCACCCCGTTGCAGCGCAGGCTGAAGGGACTCGGCAAGCTCCTCGTGTTGGCCTGCCTGGCAATCGTCGCCGTCATTTTCACTCTGCAAATGGCACGGGGAGGCGATCCGCTCGAAGTGGCGCTGCTGGCCATCAGCCTGGCGGTTGCTGCCGTCCCCGAGGGGCTGCCCGCGGTGGTGACG
>CAMFLN010000688.1 GCA_945957305.1 uncultured Planctomycetaceae bacterium
CCGTAAGCCCGCAACGAATCGCCATAACTGCGGTCTGGATGCTGTCGGCGCCTTCCGGAGCAAGGATGTGGGCGCCAAGCAACCTGCCGCTGCGGCCATCTGCGACGAGCTTGATGAGTCCACGGGTGTCACGGGCAGCGAGGGCACGCGGCACTTGGTCAAGATTGACCGTCGCAATACGAACGTCGTGTCCGGCCTTGCGCGCCGCCGCTTCGGTCAGGCCGACACTTGCCACTTGCGGGTCGGTGAACACGACGGTCGGCATCGCCGCGTTATCGTAGCGCAACGTGTCGCCGTTCAAGGCGTTTTTAGCCGCGAGTTTCGCGCCGTATGCGGCCATATACACGAACTGATCGCGGCCTGTAACGTCGCCGGCGGCATAGACGCCGGCACAGGTCGTGCGCATGCGGTCATCGACGACGATCGCGCCTTTCGGCGAGAGCGAGATGCCAAGCTCCATCAGTCCAAGGCCATCGATATTGGGCGCTCGTCCCGAGGCGAACAGGACCTTGTCCGCGTCGATTGTCATGTCTCGGTGGTCGCGCGTGATCTCAAGGGCCACGCCGTTCCCCGTCTTCCGGATCGCGCGGTAGGCGACGCCCGCAACGACCTCGATCCCCTCATCGACGAAATTGCCAGACAGCGCCGAGCCGATTTCGGGTTCGGCCTCCGGCAACAGACGGGAGCGACAGGCCAAAGTCACGCGTGCGCCGGCGCGAGCGAACATCTGCGCTAGTTCTGCGCCAACATAGCCGCCGCCGATCACCAGGAGCGACCGCGGAACCTTATCGAGATCGAGCGCGGTTGTGCTGGTCAGATAGGGCACCGCCTCAATGTCTGGAATCGCAGGCAGCGCCGGCCGTGCGCCTGTCGCGATAATAATCTTGTCGGCGTCGATGCGGGCACCCCCCACCTCGACACCACCTTTGACGAGGCGCGCCGGACCCTCGCAATAGGTGATGCCGCTATAGGCGGGCAACAGGTCTACGTATTTGTCTCGACGCAACCCAGCGACCAATTCGTCCTTCTGCTGAATGGTGGTGTGCCAGTCGACGAGTTCGGCCGACGCCGCGACGCCGGCGAACCGCGCCGCCGCCCGCCCGTTATGCAGCGCCTCCACGGCGCGGATCAGGGTCTTTGAAGGCACGCAGCCGGTGTTGACGCACGTTCCGCCGATCACGCCGTGGCCGATCAGCGCCACCTCGGCCCCCAACTCGGCGGCCGTAATCGCGGCGGAGAAGCCCGCCGATCCGGCACCGATAACCGCAAGATCATAGCAACGTCTTTGCTCATTCACGCCGGGCGTGCAGCAATCATTCATGGATTTGACTTTCGTTTTGCACCTTCGAGCGCGCAACTATCGACAGTATTTTGCTTGGCCAATCGGCTACGATGGTAGGTCCAGAGTCCCACAGGCCAATTAATACGACGACAGTCACGATCGCGACGGGACCAGTGAGCACAGACGCAGAAAGAGCGATGGAAGCAACAGTCGCCACCAATGCGGATTCAGCACAGCACAGGATTGCCAGACCAACGACGACAATGGCGCCAATAGAGTTTTTGGCGTCCACCCTTGACCCCGAGCGCCGAAGCGGCTGTCCATTACCCGTTTGTGGGCTTCGAGATTTCCGCAGGGTAACCCCGGCCAGTGGTAGCCTTGATCATCGCCGCCGGGGAAGTCTGGGCGTCGTCATAGGTGACGGTTGCCATAACATCGGCATTGCCATCCGCTTGACTGACCGAAACCCCGGAGACACCCTTGATATGGGCAAGCGTGCTTTTGACGATTGGCCCACAAAGCACACAACTCGCATGATGAACGTCTAGGATAACGGTGGCTTGCCCCGCTCGCGCAGCAAACGGTGTAAGCAGCATGCCAAGTACGGCAAACATTCCGATCTGGATTTTCACATCTCTAACCTTTCCTGGTATCGAACACTGGATGTTGATGACGGAGTGGCTGGCCGGCCGCCAGCATCTCAGAGGAAGTGGCGCGCGGCATAAGGGAATCCGACAGCGAGCAAAATCAACGTAGCGGCGATCCAGAGGCCGATCTTCGCGATCCGGTCCGATTGGGGCGTGGCGCAGTAGCCATCCGCGCATGCGATCTCCCGCCTTCGCTGGAGGCGCCAGGCGCCGAGACCGATGAAGGCGAGAGAGACGCCTGCAAAAATCGGCTGATAGGGCTCAAGCGCAGTCAGATTGCCGATCCAGGCACCGCTGACGCCAGCTAGGAAGAGTGCGAAGGGAATGACGCAGCACGATGCCGCACCCAACGCGCCCAGTACACCGCCGACAGCGAGCAGACGCGGGGTTCGATCCGCACCCAAGCGCCCTGACGGCGTGGCCGGGGTGTGAGCCCGCGTAGTGCCGATTGCGGTTGGTATATCGCTCATTTCGAATCTCTCTCTGCTTGCCCAAATCCTCGATCTTGGCCTAGGCTGGGGTCTGTAGCGCCTACAGGGTCAAGAGGCTTTTCGCCATGCATCATCAGAATCTCACGAAGGGCCTCCAACGCGCCGAGTTGGCCCGGCGCACAGGCGCCAACCTCGAAACCGTGCGCTACTACGAGAAGGTCGGTCTGTTGCCGCCGCCGCCGCGAACAGCCAGCGGCTATCGGAGCTATGATGGGGCGCATGAACGTCGCCTCAGCTTTGTACTGAGGGCGCGAGAGCTCGGGTTCTCGCTCGAGGAAGTCCGCGCCTTACTGCGCCTGGTGGACGAACGGGACCAACCTTGCGCTGAAGCTAGCCGCGTGGCGGCAACTCACCTAGCGGACATTCGAGCAAAGATCACCGATTTGAAACGGATGGAAGGAGTGTTGAAGACAGTCGTTGCCCAGTGCGGTGATGGAACGCGCTCGGATTGCCCACTGATCGAGACGTTGTTCCGTGAGAAGGCCTTCTAATAGGTCGGCGTCGTCGCCGGGATCACGCCATTCAATTTTCCGGTTATGGTCCCCATGTGGATGTTCCCGGTCGCCCTCGCCTGCGGTAACACCTTCATCCTCAAACCGTCCGAGCGCGACCCGTCCGCTTCGCTCATACTCGCGCAGTGGCTGAAGGAGGCCGGGTTGCCTGCCGGAGTCTTCAACGTCGTGCACGGCGACAAGGAGACGGTCGATGCGATCCTAAGTGATCCCGACATCGTGGCCGTAAGCTTTGTCGGCTCGCCCCCGATTGCCCGCTACATTTACGAAACGGCCACTCGCCACGGCAAGCGCTGCCAGGCGCTCGGTGGCGCCA
>CAMFLN010000689.1 GCA_945957305.1 uncultured Planctomycetaceae bacterium
CGAAGGCGTCAGCATCGCTTACTCTTTCGACAAAGCCGCGGCCCAGGCCCCCACTAAGCATCCGACGCAATATTTCGAAATGTTTGGCAATCGCGGCATCTATCACGAGGGTTGGTATGCCAATACACGCCCCATCAACGCCCCCTGGAACCTCGTCTCGACGCCCAATCCTGACGTCATGAACAGCTACCAGTGGGAGCTGTACAACATCGATAAAGACTGGACGCAAAGCGAGGACCTCGCGGCAGCCCACCCGGACAAGCTCAAGGAGCTGCAAGAACTGTTCATTGTCGAAGCGACGAAATACCAGGTTTTTCCGCTCGATAACTCGATGGCAACGCGTATCGTGTCGGCGCGCCCCAGCACGACAGCGGGGCGCAATGTCTTCACCTATTCGGGACCGATTACCGGCATTCCGCTGGGTAATGCGCCGGCGCTACTGGATGCTTCGTACACGATCACGGCCGACCTGGAGATTCCCGCGGCCGGCGCCGAAGGGGTCGTCGCCACGCAAGGGGGCCGCTTCGCCGGATGGGGCCTGTATCTGCTTAAGGGGAAACCCGTCTTCCTCTGGGACCTGGTCGACCTGCGCCGCGTCCGCTGGGAGGGCACCGCCGCGATCGCCCCCGGCAAGCACGTGCTGGAGTTCGATTTCAAGTACGACGGATTGGGCATGGCAACGCTGGCTTTCAATAACACCAGTGGCGTAGGACTCGGCGGCACAGGTACCCTGAAAGTTGACGGTAAAGTCGTCGCCACGCAGAAAATGGAGCACACTCTTCCGTTCATTCTGCAATGGGACGAAACCTTCGACGTGGGATCGGATACCGGAACTCCCGTCGACGATAAGGATTACCAAATCCCGTTCACTTTCACGGGCAAAATCAACAAGCTGACCGTCAAAGTCGAACGGCCGCAGCTGAGCCCGGCGGACGAAAAGCGTCTGCGCGAAGAATCGCAGCGTAATAACCGATCGAGCGAATAGCGCGGCCTAATGCGAGCAAGCGGTCAGCGGCTGCACGCTGCGCTCGCAATGGCCGACGACTTTCAGGCGTTGCTCGATGCGGTGGGCTGCCTCGCGCTCCGCAGCACGGCGATGTTGAGCGGCGCGGAGGCGATCACCGACACTGAGACCGAGAGCGGCGACTAGCCCGAATGTCCCCCACAACATCCAGGACAAGCTCCAATCGGGACTAAGAGATGATCCCCAAGCTGCCGTCAACATGCACAGGCTCAACCAGCCGATGAGATTCGCAAGACTACCGGTTTTACGATAACAGCACGTAGTCTCACAGGAGTTCATTCGCAGCCGCCTCTGCCGAAGTGACACTCTGGACGCTGGTCAACGACACGGCACACATTCGCAGGTGGGCGTATGCCCCCCGCCATTGCAAAGCTGTCTCGGATTCCACGGTAAGTCAAATTGTCATTCTCAGTTGATGCTGCGGTGAAACTGCAAGATTGCCCAGGCATTTCCTGGTGTTTAATTGTCGCCACAAGGACGCCCGCAGGTGTGGCAACGAGCAACAACATGCGCAGGAGGATTATGCCAAGATCGCCTGCCTGCGGTACGACCTGGCCATAAGGAGCAGGCTACCGGGCCGCCATCCGGCGCGCTTGCAAAATGCGCCGCGCAGAGTGTGCCGTTCGTTGATCCTTAAGGGGATCAAACCGTGCGCCGGCAATGCTTGCCCCGCATCCGAAGGCCATGAGATCGCTCGGGGGGGGCGCTCAACCGCGCGGCACACTGCGATAAGACCACCCGCCCGGAGAGGGCAGGACACGTCGACGGCAATTGCGTGTTGGGAAAGAAGGGCCCCTCGACCCGCAGCGGCAGGCCGTAAGAACTTCGTCCCTTACCTGCCCCCGGGGCAGGCGCCTAAGAAAAGGGCTGGACAGCAGTTATATCAGCGAGGGCGACGGGACTCGAACCCGCAACCACCGGATCGACAGTCCGGTACTCTAACCAATTGAGCTACGCCCCCGGGGCTGAAACGGTGAATTATAACCCCGCCTTGCCCCCTCGCAAGTCGTCCGCCCTGCCCCTGGTCGCCGTGGGGGTGGCTCTGCACCGGCCGAAGGCATCGTAACGAAAATAACGGCGGCGGCGAATCACAACCCGACGGTGACCTATTCTTGCAACAGGCAGTACACATACAGCCCCGCCCCCTCTTCGCACGCGAGACGGCTACGCCATGCGCTTCATCTCGAACTTCTTTTATTCGACTTTTCACTATTTCGATCGCCTCAACAGCCACCAATGGTTATGGCTGTTGATTGGTATCGTGTTCTTCGGCGTGTACTGCATGCGTGGCTTTGGCTCGCGCGCCAAGTACTGAGTCCATGCCCACGCCGCCAGGCTGAGTGAAAAAGATTCCAGCGTCTCGCCGCCGCGCCACCGCAAACCCGATATCGTGACTGTCGCGTCTGTGTGGTTAGGAACTCGGCGCTGTGACACGTAAGACTTCCATCGTGCCTCACAGCACTTCGCGGCCCACGGCCCGCATCTGGCTGGCGAGCCAGCGGCTGCGTCGGCTGATGCGCCGCCAGAACCATTTCCAATCGTGTTCTTCCAACGGCGCAACGGCCAGATAGGCGCGCAGGAAGCGCAGGCGATCGGTCCGGGTGACCCAGGGGTGTGCCTCCATACTGGTCGCCAGGCGAGCCAGGTTGCGGGCACGGCGTTTTTCGGAGAGTTGCTTGACCAGCCGCACGCCATCGAGATCGATCAAGTAGGCCTGTAGCGCATCGCCATTCTCGACCAGCATCAAGTTCGGCGCCTTCAAATCACGGTGATCGACATTCCAGGCGTGCATGCGGCCCAACATCCGTCCCAGCACAAATGCCGCGCGGCCGCTGTGGCGGCGACGCTCAGCCGCGGGCAAGTTTGTGACGCGCAGGGCATATTCATGCAAGTGGTCGCCGTCCACCCATTCGGTCGCCAGGTAGCTTTCCCAGCGCGGCCCCCCGGTGCGAGGCTCGACAACCAACAGCGGCCGCGCGGTATCGATGCCGCGTTCGCGCAGCGCATGCCCCAGGTGCCAGGCCCGCAGCGCCTTGCTGCGGCGAAAGAACGCCAAGATGGCCTTTCGCCAGAGCAGATAGCGCGAGCGTTTGTAGGCCGCATCAATCGGATGCGCGGCAAGCACCATCGTGGCTTTGACCACCTGGCTGGCCGAGCATTCTTTGACCCTGTCTCTTATACACATCTGACGCTGCCGACGATCGCATAAGTGTAG
>CAMFLN010000690.1 GCA_945957305.1 uncultured Planctomycetaceae bacterium
GAACGGCGCGGAGAGTTCCAACTCGCTCACGAGATGAAACGTGGCGCGCAACCCTTGCGAGATCGTGCTGGAACCGCTGGTGCTCATTAGAAAGGTGTCTCGCGCAGGTCGAACAACCGCTTCGCCTTGAACTGGGTCCGCGGCAGCGAGCCGTAGGGAACCAACTCCACATCCACGTCGATGCCCAGCGAACCCTTCAAGGCGCGCGCGATTCGTTGCTGCGGTGGGGCATAGCTCCCCTTGGGGATCTGTGAACTCGGCTCCACCGTGATCTTGATCTTGTCCATGTCGTCGACACGGCGAATTTCGATCCGGAATTCGTCCCCCACTTCGGTCAGACGACGCACGCTGTCCTCGATCACGGCAGGAAAGAACATCAGCCCGCGAATCTTGATCAACTCGTCGTTGCGCCCCTTCAAACCACCTATCGCGCGGGCGTGTGTGCGACCGCACGGACAGGGCTCGCTGGTCACGCTGATCCAGTCGCCCATCACGTACCGCAGAATCGGTTGCGACTCGCTGAACAAGTTGCTGACCACCAAAACGCCCGACTGCCCTTCCGGCACCGGCTGCATCGTCTCGGGATCGAGGACCTCGGGCAGGTAGACGTCTTCCATCAAGTGGACGTCGACCGGCGCATCGGTGCGACGAACTTGTTCGCGGCAGGTATAGCCCAGCGGGCTCATCGCCACCTCGGTGCAGCCAAAGTCATCGTGCAACGACGCGTGCCACAGCTCTTCGATCCGTTGCTTCGTGCTGGGAATGCAAGGGCCAGGATCGCCGGCGGCCACGATCATGCGGATCGAACTCTCTTGCGGAGATAGACCCGCGTCCTGCATCACGCGCCCCAGGTACAGCGCATAGGAGGGAGTGCACAGCAACACGGTGGGGCGATAGGTCTGAATGAAAAAACCACGCCGCTCGGTATTCGCGCCACCACCGGAGATGACCGGCACGCCCATCAAGTTCAAGGCGTAGTGCAATCCCCAAAAGGCGACCGAAGTACCGTAACCAAAGCAGTTGATCGCGATGTCGCCATTGCGAACTCCCATCGCGTAGAGAGCACGTGCACCCAACCAACTCCACAAATCGCGATCGTGCTTGGTATGGCGAAAGACCCGCGGCTGCGCGGCTGTCGTGCCTGAGGTGGTAAACAACATCCAGCCGCGCTCGGTCCAATCTTCCTGCCGTAGCGGCGAGAACGTTCCCCAGGGGGGATGGGCTTCCTGATTTTCGAGCCATTCTTCGCGGCGCGTGACCGGAATCTTCTGCAGGTCATCGAGCGAGCGAACGCTGTCGGCCGAGAGACCGGCCTTCGCGAACTTCTCACGGTAGAAAGGGCTGCACTGCCACAAGTATTGATAGGCCAGCACTACGCGCTCGGCTTGAATCCGGCGCAGTTGCTCGCGCGGGATCGTTTCGAGCTCGGGACACCAATAGCGGTCGTCCGCCGGAGCGTCGGGATTCCGCACACCCGCACGGACCAACTCTCTCCATTGCTGGCGAATGTCGTCGCTCATGCTTGGTTACTGCTCGAAATGAGCGTGTGTTTTTGCCTCACACCTCACATCCCTGAGCAGGTGCACCAGCCAATCTCTACCGGCGCGCCGGATTGCGGCGACGCTTGCGGAGTGCCAATCAATCTTCGGAAGCGGGTCCCATGCTTCCACGGTCTGGGGCGTGCGAGCTGACTGAGAAACGGATGAACTAAGGAGCTCGGGTGGGTAAGAATTAATTCAATTTGCCCATCTTCCATAATTTGAATTGAGTGTCAAGGCAGTACGTCATAGTCGGTAATATACGGGATTTCGGTTATATGTCCTTCGCAGGCATCGGGGCCTCTCAATCGATTGTTGTAAAAATAGATAAAATCAGGAATCTGGATTAGTGACAGAAAGACTTGTACCATTCGCAATTGCGGAGGTCAGGCAATCCGCATAAACCCGCTCTGGCGCCGTTTCCTGTAGTTATCGTAAGTGATGGTCAATCGAGAGATCTTGCTCGACTTACCCATGACTCCCTTCGAGGAGTACATGTTGCTCGATGATCGTCCGCGCTGGCCGATGACCTTCTTTTTTAAGGTCACACTGCACGGATGTCTGGATCGCACGAGTTGGGAGCAGGCAATCTCGCGGACGGTCGTACGGCACCCACTGCTGAACAGCTTGCTCGTGGGGGATTCGACGCGCGGCTACCGCTGGACGGAACTCACCGATCAGCGTCCCCCCGCGATCCATTGGGGGGGCGCCGAGGCCGACGCTCCGCTGGAGTTTCTTGAGGGTCGCACGCTCGATTTGCGGCGACAGCCAGGATTACGCGTGTGGGTGCAAGGGAAATGCGACGTGCATACCGTGTGGTTCGAGTTTCACCATTCCTGCTGCGACGGCATTTCAGCCGTGCAATTCATTACTGACTGCTTCGACGAGCTCGGTGCCGCGCGTCCCACGTCGGCCCAAGCGCCTCGACCCTTGCAGCGCGAGCGGCTACGAGAGCGGGGCAAGCTCGGGCTGTCACCGTTCAAGCGCGTCATGCGCTTGCCGCTCGACTTGCTCGCGCAGCTGGGCGTCTTCGAGTTTTTTGCGCATCGCCCCGTGAGCCTGGTGAACGTCGACGATCAGTCGCGCATCCCTGAGTTTCAAAGCGAGGGGCCGAATTCCTTCATGCACCGCTTCGACGTCGTGGAATCGACTCGCTTGCGGCAAGCGGCACGGCTGCGCAAGGTGACCGTCAATGATCTGCTGGTTTGCTCGCTGTTTGCAGCGCTGCATAATTGGTTTCGACAGCACGCGCCTGACGAGCTGGGCAAGATTTTTCGCGTCATGATTCCCATGAACCTGCGTCTACCAGCAGATGAACAAACACCCGCGGCCAATATCGTGTGCATGATCAACCTGGATCGTCGCATGACGCACAAGACCAAGCCTGAGCGGTTGCTGAAGCTCCTCTCCTGGGAAATATGGGCCGCCAAATCGATGCGTCTGGGCGTGATGTTTCATTACATCCTGAGCCTGGCGCGGCGGTGGGGCCAGATCGACCGGCTGCTGCCGACGGATCGCTGCCTTTCGACCTGCTTACTCAGCAATCTGGGACAACCATTCGGCGATTCGTGCGAGGCGCGGATCTGGCAGACGCCCCAGGGGCCGTTAACACTCAAGTGTGTGGAGCTACTTCCTCCGACGCGTCCCGGCACTCCCTGTCTCTTATACACATCTGACGCTGCCGACGATCG
>CAMFLN010000691.1 GCA_945957305.1 uncultured Planctomycetaceae bacterium
GGCACAATCGGCGGGATGCCCGCCTCGAATTTGGCTGGCAGCTCGGCCGTTTCGAATGAATCGAGCTTCACGCGGCGAATCATGCTGCCGCCGCCCAGGAACGGCGGCATCGCTTCCAGGAGTTCGCGTCGCCCGTACAAGATGCCCACGCCCGAGGGACCGAGCATCTTGTGCCCACTGAAGGCGACAAAATCTGCGTCCCAGGCTTGCACATCGGTCGGCATGTGTGGCACGCTTTGCGCCGCGTCCACCAGCACCACAGCCCCGGCGGCGTGCGCCAGGCGGACAATTTCTGTCACGGGATTGATCGTTCCCAGCACATTCGACACGGCGGCCACGGCGACCAGCTTTGTGCGCTCGTTGAGCAACGTGGCGAACTTCTCCATGTCCAGTCGACCGTCGTCAGTGAGCGGGATATGCCGCAAGACGGCGCCGCGCTCGACGGCTAACTGTTGCCAAGGGACAAGATTCGAGTGGTGCTCCAGCTCGCTGAGCACGATCTCGTCACCGGCCTTGACGTTGGCGCCGCCCCAACTGCGCGCCACCAGATTGATTCCCTCGGTCGTGCCATAGGTGAAGATCACCTGTTCGCGCGTGGGGGCGTTGATGAAGGCGCGCACTTTTTCGCGGGCTTCTTCGAACAGATCAGTGCTTTGATCGCTCAGCCAATGGATGCCGCGGTGAACGTTCGCGTACTGCTTTTCGTACACGTCGACCAGCGATTGAATCACCTGCCGAGGCCGCTGTGTGGTGGCCGCATTGTCCAGATAAACCAGTGGGACGTCGTCATGCAAGCGCAGCGACAGGATGGGAAAATCGGCCCGCAACGCCTCGGGATCGAGCGGCAGAACCGGCGTCAATGTGCTCATCGCGCTTCCTTGTCAGACGGTTGAGGCGGCGAAGTCGTGCCGGGCGCAGCGGCATCCCCCACCGGCGAATAGATCGCGGCTTGCAAGACGCGCCAGGACAGCAGGCAGCACTTTTGGCGATTGGGCGTCAATTTGGCCCCGAAGAGACGCAGCATGTCCTCGGCGGTAAAGTCTTTGACTTCCGAGAGGTTCTTCTGATCGAAGTGTTCGACCAGCATCGACGCCGCGGCCTGACTGATGCAGCAGCCATCGCCATCGAAATAGACCTCTGAAATCTTGCCCTGGGGGTCGACCTTCAGGTCGATACGCACCACGTCGCCGCACAACGGATTATCGTCTTCGTGCGTGTGCGTGGCGTGGGCCACCCGGCCGCGATGGTAAGGATCTTCGTAATGTTCCAGGATATGCTCCTGGTACAGTTCGTCTTCGCTCGTGGGCATAGGAAAGTCGCGAACTCGGAATCGTGCAAGAAGAAGCGGGCGCCGGCGGCGACGTCATTCGACGAGTCGCGCCGCCCCTCTTGGGGCTCTACAAGTCTAGGACCCGCCGCGTAGTGCGACAACCGCCGCGACTGCGGGGACGCAGCGCGGGCGCGAACCGGTCCACAGAAAGCGGTGCTGCCGAAGGAATGCGGTCTAATGCCCCACTTTATTTCGACGTCGCCCGGCTCGACACGTCGTTGCCAGCCGGGTGCGCGTTATCCCTACTTGGGCAGACGATCTCGTTCCACCTTCGGGAAATCGCCGGTGCAAGCTTTCATGAACTCGACCAGGTCCGCCTTGTCCTGATCGGTCAGATTCAGCTTCTTGATCTTGGGATCAAGCGTGGGATTGGGATGTCCCCCCTTGTCGTACCAGGCAACGACTTCTTCCAACGTCTTGTGCGAACCATCGTGCATGTAGGGGGCCGAGAGCGCCACGTTGCGAATCGTGGGGGTCTTGAACGCTCCCTTATCTTTTTCTTCCTTGGAGATCTCGAAGCGGCCGAGGTCGGGCTTTTCGACGTCCATGCCGACGCCCAGGTTGTGGTACTGCTCGTCAGCCAGGTTGGGGCCGACGTGGCAGGCGGTGCAGGAGCCCTTGTCCGTGAAGAAGATTTCACGGCCGCGCTTGGCGCTCTCCGACATCGGGTGTGCATCGGCGTTGGCCTTGGTTTTTTCGTACAGGGCCCACAGCTCGGGGTCTTCCTTCAAGTCTTCCAGGTCCGCGCTGTCATACGCCCGCAACTGCTCGTTGTAGTCAAACGGCGAGGGTCCGCTGACGAGCACGCGTTCGAAGCTGGCGATGGCCTTGGCAATGTTGTCGATATTGACATTCGCGCCGTCGGCGCCGCCGAACACCTTGTCGAACTGCAAACGGTAACCTTCGATTCCCTTGACCGTGGCCACGGCTTGCTCGTGGGTATTGGCCATTTCGATCGGGTTGGCGATCGGCCCCTTGGCTTGCTCTTCCAGACTGCCCGCGCGGCCGTCCCAGAACTGCAACTTGCTCAGAATACGGTTGTACGAGACCGGGGAATTGCGCCCTCCCTGTTGTCCGCGCACGCCAACGCCAAACTGCGTGTGGGCCGCGAAGCCCTGGTCCGGATCATGGCAGCTGGCACAGCTGATCGTGCCGTCGGACGAGAGTCGCTTGTCAAAGTAAAGCTGTCGCCCCAGCTCGACCAGCGCCCGCGACAGCGGGTTGGCTTCGACGATCTCTTCGGCCTGCTGAATGCCCAGGTTCAAGCCGAGCGGCAGATCGATTTCCAGCGGCTGCAGATTCTCTGCGTTGTTGAGCCAGGTTTTGATTTGTTCCGTCGTCAATTCCCCTTCGCCGGGAATGCCCGCGGTCAGTTCGGGCGAGCCAAGCAGGATCCGTTTGCCGCTCGGCGCCGCCTCAGCGGGAGCGGCGGCCGCGGACTTGTTCGCCTCGGGCGTCGGCTCGGCCGGAGCCGCGGAACTGGATTTGTCCTTGGCGCTTTTTGCAGCCTCGGGGGCCGGCGACTTCTTTTCGGCCGTCCCCTTCTTGTCCGCCGGCTTACCACAACCCACGGTGACGATCAAAACACTGCACATCAATCCGCAGGCTGCAGAAGTTAAGCTGAAACGAGATCGCATTGTCGAATCCTGTCGTCGAAATTTGTATGGGTTCAGACCGTGATGAATTCGTTGGTGAGACGCGTTGCTAAGGAAACATCGCCTGGTGACTTGGCAGCATAAAGGACCAGTCCAGGCCAGAGAGTATCCGATAATATTATAGGTACTTCAAGCGGCCGGGCCGTGCGTCGTGCCGGCTCGGACAGGGGCCCTGGGGCGCGGAGTTATGAGCCAGACCGCACAGTTTTCCCAACTGCGGCATTTCCGCTCAACAACGCAGC
>CAMFLN010000692.1 GCA_945957305.1 uncultured Planctomycetaceae bacterium
ATTTGTCGGCAGTCGTGGCAGTCGCCATGAAGGTCGCAACGTGTCCCGAGGGTCGGTCATGCAGTCTCGCGCTCAAACGGTCATCATCGGCGGCGGCATCGCCGGCGCCAGCATCGCCTGGCACCTGGCCAAGCTGGGGCGCAAGGATGTGCTGGTACTGGAACAGGGCGCGCTCGTCAGTGGCACCACCAGTCACGCCCCAGGCTTGATCGGCCAATTGCGCTCGTCGGCGCCGCTCACGCAGTTGTTGCGCGAAAGTGTGTCGATTTATCGCGACCTGCGGCTCGATGGCGAACGCGGCTTCTTCGAGGTCGGCAGCCTGCGGTTGGCGTCCACTGCGGCGAGAATGGCCGAACTCAAGCGTCAGAAACAATTCGCCGACCGCTGTGGACTCGAAGCGCGGCTGCTGACCACGGCCGAGGCCCTTGATCTGTTTCCGTTGATGGATCCCGCTGGCGTCGAGGGGGCAATCTTCATGCCCACCGATGGTTCGGCGACGGCGCCCGTGCTGGCCGGCGCGATGATCCGCGCCGCGCAAGAATTGGGCGTAACCTTTTCACCCCAGACACGGGTCACCGGTCTCGAAATCGCGCGCGGCGCGATTCGCAGCCTCAAGACCAGTCGCGGACCGGTCGAAACTGAAACGCTCGTGTTGGCCAGCGGCATTTGGTCCCCGGCGATCGGACGCATGATGAACGTAACCGTACCGCTGACGCCGATGGAACATCAATATGTCGAAACAGGCCCGGTCGCGGCCTTGGTCGGAAAGACGCTGCCCAACCTGCGCGATCCCGACAGCCTGGTCTACCTGCGGCAGAAGGGAGACGCGCTGGTCATAGGCGGCTACGAGCGCAATCCCCGCGCATTCCGAGCGGCGATTCCCCAGTCGGACAATCCCACGGTTCTGTCATTCGACCAGCAACAATTCGCGCCGCTGTTGACCGCTGCGGCGAGACGGGTGCCTGAAGTTGGGCGACAAAGTGTCACACGCCAAATCTGCGGATTGGAATCTTTCACTCCGGATGGCGGATTCTTGTTGGGGCCCGTGCCCAGCGTGCAGGGAGTATGGACCGCCTGCGGTTTTTGCGCTCACGGGGTGTCGGGGGGTGGAGGTGTCGGAAAGTTCCTGGCGGAATGGATCGTCTCTGGTTCGCCGACGCTCGACCTCTCGGGCATGCAGGTCAGTCGCTTCGACCGGCATTCCTGGGATGAACAGGAAATTGCCCGCCGGGCCGCCGCGGTGTACAGCACGTACTACGATATAACCGAGCCGACCGCGGACTGAAGCTCGGGCTATTGCCCTTTTGATACGCCACGACGTGAGCTGACGGGCGTTCCGCCGTTGCATCTTGCAGGAGTCCCATCGCTTGACGGATGTTCCGAAGGTCACGCTGGTCACCGGCGCGACGGGGCTCGTGGGTAATAACGTGGTCCGTTTGCTGCGCGATCGCGGCGAGCAGGTCCGGGTGTTGGTGCGCCCCAACTCCGCGCGGCGGCCGCTCAAGGACCTGGATCTGCAAATCAGCGAAGGAGACGTGCGCGACGAAGCCGCGGTCCTGCGCGCCTGCGAGGGATGCTCGGCCGTGATTCACTGTGCCGGACATGTACACATCGGCTGGTCGGATCGCCCCCTCTTCGAAGCGGTCAATGTCACGGGGACCAGGAACGTGGCCGCTGCGTGCCTGCACTACGGAGTGCGCATGGTCCATATCTCGTCGACTGACGTCTTTGGCCGCTGCTCGTTGAAACACCCCACGACCGAAGAGACTCCCTTCGCGACCGGCCCCTGTCCCCCGTATGTCGAAACTAAACGACAGGCCGAGGTGGTTGTCAGTCAAACCGTGAGCGAGGGTTTGGACGCCGTGATCGTCAATCCGGCATTCATGCTGGGTCCATGGGATTGGCATCCCTCGTCCGGCAAGGTGCTGTTGGCGGTCGCCGCCGGGCGCGCCGTGCTGGCGCCGCGCGGTTGGCTCAGCCTGTGCGATGTGCGCGACGTGGCGCAGGGAATCGTGGCGGCCCGCGATCGTGGGAGAACGGGCCGGCGTTACATCCTGGCAGGGCGAACGATGGAATGGATCGAGGCCTTTCGTATCTTCGCCGCGACCTGTGGCGTGCGCCCCCCGCTGGCCAGAACGGGGCCAATGATGCTCAAGATCGGCGGCTGGTCAGGCGACTTTCTGGCGCGTGTCACCGGTCGGGAACCGGACATCAATTCTGCCGCCGTGGCCATGGCCTGGCTGAAAAAGAATTACTCGAGCGCTCGCGCCGAAGCGGAACTCGGCTATCACATCCGCCCCGCCGAGGAAACGAGCCATGATGCCTGGCGATGGTTTCAAAGCTACGCACTGGCCCCCGCGCCAGGTCGCCTGACGCGCGAAGGAGCCCGTTATCGTTAGCCGCCGGCAGGCGCAAAAAAAATCCCTGCAGCGCCGGCATCAGGCCGGCGCCGCAGGGGCATGACCACTACGGACTACGCTGCAAGGTCGCAGCGAGATCAGACGCTAGGACTGTTGCTGACGGCGGCGGCGCACCATGGCGACGATCGACACCAGGCCCAATCCGGCCAGCACCATCGTCGACGGCTCGGGCACGGCGGCATTGGCGACAATCTGGCCAAAACCATTGCCGTTGATGAATGTGCCGCCACCGACGTTAATCGAGATCGGGATGTTGATCGGCACGGCCAACTGCAAGTTCGTCGGGCTGGTGAAGACGTAGTTCGCGCTGGGCAAGGTGTTGCTTGCAAGCCCGCCGAAGCTGGACACGGCATTCGGAATCACCTGGCCAACGAGGAAAATGCTGAGGCCCTGCACCGAGAAAACGGCATTCAGGATGCCCGCCGTCAAGTCGGAACCGGTCGCAAATGTTCCCGCGCCAACACCGCCGTCAGCCGCCAAAGGCGTCGAACCGATGTCGTAAGTGACGTTGCTGAACGACGTGAAAGCGGCGTTGCCCAACGAGGCGTGTACGACGTTGCCATAGTTGGCCGGGGCCGGACCGTTGTTGTTGTAAGCCGACGTGGTCGAATTATAGGCGGCCGGATTCGGACGATAATTGCCCGAGGCCAGCGCGGCCAGGCTGTTGGCGCCGGAGACGAATTGCACCGAGGTGAGCGATTGACCCGAGAGGCTGCCACCGATCGTGGTGGCAATCGTTCCCGAGATGAAGGCGGTGTTGCCGGTGTTCGTGTTCGTCGACCAGGCAGTGCCCAACGGACCGCCA
>CAMFLN010000693.1 GCA_945957305.1 uncultured Planctomycetaceae bacterium
GGCCTGAAGCGGTCACCGTGCGGTGGCTGAAGATCCTTTTTTTGCGCGAGCGCGCTGGCGGGGGAATTTCCCCCGGGCCGTCAAGAATCGGGGCCACGCTGCCGCGCGTGGACTCCTTCCAATCTTCCTCCGCTTGCGCTCCGTGCAGATCGGCGCCTTCCACAGCGGCAGTTCTTGACCGCCCTCCCCCTTGCTATTGGGCGCTTCGCCCCCGTTGCCCCAAAGCATGTGCTTTTGATGCACCGGGTTTTTTCAATCTCAAAGGGAGGAGTTTTCAAGATGGCTACCACGACCGACAAGGCGACACGTTCTGACATCTATACCACGATCACCAACCGCATCGTTGAGCAGCTTTCGCAGGGGACCCTGCCCTGGCTCAAGCCCTGGAACGCCGCGCACATGGCCGGACGCATCACGCGGCCTCTGCGGCATAACGCCCAGCCCTATTCCGGCATCAACGTGATTGTCCTGTGGATGACCGCCGAAATGTCCGGGTTTATCTCGCCCTTCTGGCTCACCTTCCGGCAGGCACTGGAGCTTGGCGGGCACGTCAAGAAAGGCGAGCACGGCTCACAGATCGTCTATGCGTCCACGTTCAAGAAGAAGGACGCGACCGAGGGAGGCGAAGAGATCGAGCAGGAGATTCCGTTTCTGAAGACCTACACCGTTTTTTGTGCCGACCAGTGCGAAGGCCTGCCTGCACACTTTTACCAACTGGCCGAGCAACCAAAGGAGAAGATCGAACGCATTGAGCACGCCGAGCGGTTCTTTGCCAACACCAAGGCCGACATCCGTTATGGCGGGAACAAGGCTTATTACGCCATCGAGCCAGACTACATCAGGCTGCCACCATTCGAGACCTTCCGCGATGCTGAGTCGCACGCGGCGACCCTCGGCCATGAAATGTGCCATTGGACCCGGCACAGCTCACGCCTCAACCGTGAGTTCGGCCGCAAAAGATTTGGCGATGAAGGCTACGCGATGGAGGAGCTGGTCGCCGAGCTTGGGAGCGCTTTTCTCTGTGCCGACTTGCACATCACGCCCGAGGTTCGCGAAGACCACGCCGCCTATATCGAATCGTGGCTCAAGGTCTTGAAAGACGACAAGCGGGCGGTTTTCTCGGCAGCGTCCCACGCCAGCAAGGCGGTGGACTTCCTGCACGGCCTGCAGCCCAAACCCGTGGAATAGCCGCCGCTACTGACAGCCCGTGCGGACCACGTACAAGACGGCATCGAGGATGGTTCGTCGGTTAATCGGCGGGCGGCCATGCTGGGCTGGCTTGGGTAGCAGAGGTCGAATCACCTGCCATTGTTGGTCGGTCAGGTTGCTAGGATAATGCTCGCACATCGCTGTGGCTCCGTCTTCCTTGATTGAAGACACCACGGGCCGAAGTCATAGCGGTTTTTATCAAATCATGCAATTTGAAGGCGCAATCTCAGGTGGAAACCATGATCCCGAGCGAGAAGTTGGGATGCAGGCTGTTGTTGCCGGTATTTGTCGCCGTCCTACTGGGACTTTGCAGAATTGCAGGTGCGACTGCGCCGGCCGACGTGGATAAGGTTGAAGGGCCGCTCGGCCGAAAGCTCGACGAGCATATGAAAATGCGCGCCGAAACCGGATTCAGCGGCGTTCTATTAGTCGCCAAGGACGGCAACATTGTGATTGCCAAGGGTTATGGACTCGCCAATCGAGAGAAGCAAATACCGTTCACGTCTCGGACGGTGTTTGATATCGGCTCCGTTACCAAGCAATTCACCGGTGCCGCGATCGCCAAACTGGAGTCACAGGGAAAGCTCAGCGCAGACGACAAACTCGGCAAATATTTCGAGAATGTTCCCGACGACAAGCAGCAAATTACTCTCTTCCACCTGCTCACGCACAGCGCGGGCTTGAAGGGAGATTTCGGCGGAGACTACGAATCTGCCACGCGCGAGTGGATCGTCGAACAGGCTCTCCGGTCAAAGCTGCTGTTTTCTCCCGGCCAGGGGCAGCGCTACGCCAATTCTGGGTTCAGCCTGTTGGCAGCCGCAATCGAGCAGGTGACCGGACAAACTTACGAAGCCTACTTACGCGAGCAACTGTGGCTGCCTGCTGGAATGAAGAATACTGGCTATGTGCTGCCAAAATGGGACCCGGACGCAGTTGCTCATGGCTATAAGGGCAAGACAGACTGGGGTACTCCACTCGACAAGAAATGGGCTGACGACGGCCCGTACTGGAACCTACGCGGAAATGGCGGCGTCCTTTCGACCGTCTGGGACTTGTACCGCTGGGACCAAGCGCTGCTAGGCGACGAGGTGCTCTCGAAAGAAGCAAAAGCAAAAATGTTCTCGCGCAAGGTCATGGAGAGTCCAAATTCAAACTCTTGGTATAGCTATGGTTGGGTGCTGACGGACTCGCCGCGAGCCACGAAGGTCATCGAGCACAACGGCGGAAATGGCGTTTTCTATGCTGATTTCATCCGCTACATCGACGAAGGCATAGTGATCATCAGCGCCAGCAATCGCTCCGAGGACGCTTTCGGTGGTTACGTGCGCGGCATCAAAGACGCCGTCTTTCAGTGATGCTACCGAACATACTTTATGGAATCATGCGATTTTGAAGACACATTTTAAGGTCGCGAAGTTCACGGCAGGCAGCAGTGCATTGTCGACTGCGATCGTACGAACCCGGTGGGCTCCTCGAATCGACGTGCCGCCCCTTCGCGATGGGACGGCGACAATTGGAATTGACGCGCGAGCGTCTTTGACGCTGCTGCAGCGAAAACTGCGACGGGTTCGCCTCATGTCGAAACCTTGATGGCGTCGATGAGCAGGGCGTCCCTCGCCGCCAGGAGGGCGGCAGGGGCGTCCGCCTCGCTGATCCATGGCACGCGGTGCGCTACGAGTGCCTGGAAGAGCCGGACGTTCGGCCGAACTTCGGCGTTCAGTTTCTGGCCGCTGATCGTCACCTGGCGACCGCCGAAATGCAAGGTGATCCCCTCCGAGGGATCGAACTCGGCGTCGTGCAGCCAGGCATAGCCCAGCGCGCGACGGCGCCCGTCCTTAAATCGCAGCTCCAGCATCAGCGCCCGTTCGTGTAGGCCGCGCAGCAGCCCAAAGGCGCCCAGGTCGTCAGGGACGCCTACTTCCTCGGCCGACTGTTCGTCATCGATTGGCTTGGCGTACTTCTCTACGACACTACCTTTCATACCGCACCTCCTCGCGCACTCGTTCGTGTTC
>CAMFLN010000694.1 GCA_945957305.1 uncultured Planctomycetaceae bacterium
AGCCGCGCTTCGTAAAGCTTGGCGCGCAGCCACCGCTCGCTCCCCGACCGCGATTTACTTTCGATATGTTGCCACGCCGCCAAAGCGCCGTCGTCCTTCGCCTCCCACAAGGCCAGTGCCAACGCTTCCTGTATGTTGCCGTCGCGCGGGTGGTCCGCTGCCAGCTGACGTAATTCGGCCAGCGCTTCGTCCTGTCGCTCGGCAATGACCAGCGCGCGGGCGTGGGCCAGCGCGATCGTTCGAAGCTGCTCGTCGTTCGCGGCCCCCTCTTTCTGGCGCAGCAGTTCGATGGCGTGCAATTCCAGCGACGCCAGATTGCGACGCAGCGATGGCTGTGCCGTCTGACAAAGGCGATCCAATCCACTCACCAGCGTCTCGAGAGCGGCTGTGCCCGCGCCGGCCAAATCCTCGACATGTTTTTGTGCCTCGGCGACGCGTCCTTGCGCGGCGATGGAATACGCCAGCAGTGCGTGGGCCGAGGCGCGCCAATCTTCCGCGCCCCGTGGCGAATTTTCCAGCGCGACGTTGAGCAGTTGTTCGGCCTTGTCATACCCGTTTGTGGTGAATTCGAGCAAAAGCTTTGCCATCATCAACAATGCTTCCTGTTGCTCGGGCGTCCACCGGTCAGGCGGAGTGTCCTTGATCCGCGCAGCGCTTTCCAATTTCGCCACCGCAGTCAGGGCGGGCTCTGTGGTCGGCTGACGCGCCGCGCGTAGCTCGATCAGCCATTCTTGATAGGTACGCGCGAGTCCCGCGACCGCTTCGTTGGCATCGGTCGAACTCGCCGCCACCGCGGCAAACTGTTCGTTCGCTGCTTTCCAATTGCGTTCATGTTCGTAAACGCGTGCGCGCCATAGATGTGCCCTGCTGGCGCTGGTTGATTGCGGCCACGTGGCGAGATGCTCGTCGAGCAATTTCACATACCGCTGCAGCGCAGTGTCGTCGCCGTCCCGCGCAACTTGACCTAAGTCGTAAATCGCGAGCAGGTGGGCTTCCGCAGCCTGGGGAAGCTTGGGCGACGCCAGGGCCACCTGCCGAAATCGGTCGGCGGCGGCGGCGAATTGCTTGCGTTCTTGTTCGATCGCTGCGGCGGCATAGCCCAATTCAAACGCCTGGGCGTCCTGCCCCGCCGAACGCGCCGCCTGCACGGCGCGATCGTAGGCAGCGAGCGCCTCGTCAGGCTGGCCAGCGCGATAAAAACCGGTGGCTGCCTGCGCCAGCACTGCGGTGTTAGTGGTCGTCGGACTGCCAGCGATTTGCTCGGCAAAGAGGCTCTCCGCGCGCCGACGCCAATAGGGCCCGTGAGCCAGTTCTATATCACGCACCACAGCCGCCGCCTTGGCTTGCCAGGCGTCAGCCTCGGACTGGTGGCCGGCATCCGCCTGGGCCCGCCAGGCGGACAGGTAGGCTTCAAGCGTGGCGAATTCCAGATCGGCGGACGTTGCTCCCTCGATCATTCGCCCTTTGCTGACCAGCGCCAGGGCCTGCTCAATTTGGCGCTCAGCCATAGCCAATCGAATACGTTCCGCGCGCGCACGCAGCGCAATCACAGGCGGAGGGCCATCTTCGTCGATCTGGTCCAAACGGCGCGCCGCCGCCTCGTGATGCCCCAGCAAACGATAACATTTCGCCGCGTCCAGTCGGCTGGGCCAGGTCAGTGGATCTTCAGCGTCGGCCTGGGCCAGCGTACGCAACAGCTCGACCGCTTGCGTCAAAGAATTGGTACGATCGGGACTATCAACGGGATAAGTCTCTCCCTGGCTGCGCAAGGCGCGGGCCAGCTGATAGTGCACATTTCGCTGCAGCGAGCGCAACTGCGCCGCCGACAGTTCAGCCCCGGTCCCCGGACGAGATCCCTGGAGCCGGCGCAGCTGCTCAGCCGCTTTCTCGGCACTATCACGCAACTCGTCGATGGACTTGCGCAAATGTTCGCGTGCTTCGTCGACGTGCTTTTCACGATTCGCCGAACCCTCGATTTCTTGCGCCAGCAATTCGCCCCAGGCAAGCTCTACCAGGCCGCGTTGCACGCGCGCCTGCACCAGGCGTGGGTGCTGCGGATTTTTACTGGTGAAGCCGTCGATCGTGGCGAGCGCCTCTTGCCACAGCGCGGCGCGCTGGTCGGGCGGAGCCTGCAAAGCCTCTTCCGTCAAAGTGCGCGACAACTCGATGGTCAGTTCCGCCCGCGCCGCGTCCGATAACTCCGCGCGGTCCAAACGGTCACGGCAAAACTTCTCGGCCAGGGCGAAAAGCTGCCGCTGACGCAAACCCTCGAGGAAACGCTCGTCCGCCGCGTGTGCGGTCGCCCCCGAACAGCAGACGAACCACAGGCTGCAACAAGCCAGCGCGGCCACGCAGGCACGCAAACCGTGCGCTCCAGGGCGACATGGCCGGTGCGATCTGGGAATTGATGTAATGCGTTTAACCATCAATCAACGGCATGCAAATGAAAATCTATTCAGCGCCGGTTCGCGCATTGTCGGGTTCCAGCGATTCGAGTCGCTGCAGCGCTTCCTGTGCCGGGCGCGAGCCGGCGAATTCGGCGATCAACTCGCGGTACAGGCGCGCCGCGGCTGCCGACTGTTGCGCCTCCTCCAGAGATCGCCCCGCCTGAAACAACGCCGCGGCCGCCAACGGGCGATCTTCTGGATATTCCAACGGCACCCGCAGAAAGGCCAGCGCCGCCTCTTCGTGCTGTTTATGTTGTGCGAGCGCGCGACCAAGTACGAAATAAGGCCCGGCTCGCGCACTGTCGGGAAACTGCTCTAGCGCCGCCTCCCAGGACGCCAACTGCTTCGTCGTCGCTGCGGCGAAACTTGCGTTCCAGATCAACGCCTGGGCGAGCGCCGCGATGCGGGCATCCTTGGCGTCGGTCAGCGCTTCGAGTCGTTTGACAATTTCTTGCTGATCGCTGGTCGGGAGCAGGTGACTCGCGCCCAACAAGACGGCAACCGGCTTGTCGCTGGCCAACCATTCGCGGCTCTTTCTCTCCAGGTCGCCCGACGGCTGCACCGTGGTCCAGCGGAGCGGCATTGCAGCGAAGTACAATTGCCCCGGGTCGTCGCGCACCAACGCCAGGTACAGTTCCCCAGCCCGACGATATTGATCCAAATTGCGCAAACACCAAATCATTTGCGCGACCAGACGGCGCTGGACCCAGCGCCGCTTTTCCCCGCGCACAGCTTCTTCGTATTTCGGCAGAGCTGCGGCATATTCGCGACGT
>CAMFLN010000695.1 GCA_945957305.1 uncultured Planctomycetaceae bacterium
GTATCGGGCTCGCGCCGCGGCACAGAATATCATTCCGACTTCGACCGGGGCAGCAAGCGCCGTAGGCCTGGTGATTCCTGAACTCAAGGGCAAGTTAACCGGCATCGCCATGCGTGTGCCCGTGGCCACGGGCAGCGTCGTGGACCTGACTGCCATCATGGCCAAGCCAGTGACCGAAGCCGAAGTCAAAGCCGCCATGAAAGACGCCGCAGAGAGTTCGCTCAAGGGCATCCTCGAGTACACCGAAGACCCGATCGTCTCAAGTGACATCATCGGCAACCCTCACAGTTCGATTTTCGCCGCCGACTTCACGCAAGTCATCGGCGGAAACATGCTGAAGGTGCTGAGCTGGTATGACAACGAGTGGGGCTATAGCAGCCGCACCGTCGACCTGATCGCCAAGTTCGGCAAGATGTAAAGCCCAGCGGTGGCCGGGAGCCCCGAGGGGACTTCTTGCCGTCAGCTCCCAAAGTATTCCTGCGAGAATTGAAAAGGGGGGAAGCGAGATTCGCTTCCCCCCTACTTTATGCGCTCAGCCCGCGATATCGCTGGCTCGGACGCGGCTTGCAGCGTTACTTCGTGGCACTCGCCGACGCCTTGCTCTCGTCCTTGAAGAATCGTGTGACGTGCGTCAGGCCATCGAAGATGAAGCGCATCGCCGAATAGTGGCCGGCCTCCATCCAGATGATCTCAGGCTCGCCAAAGGCGTGCCACAGTGATTCGGTGCAAACTTTGGGAATGACTTCATCGTGACTGGCATTGAGCATGAGGATTTTTCGTCCGCGCACTCGATCGCCATAGGTCACCGGATCAATCTGTTTGATGATGGCGAAGAATTCGTCAGTACTCCCCCCTTTGTCCAGCCAACGTGCCCGCACGTCTTTCAGTTCGGGCGATTCCCAGGCGATTTTTGCCATGTCGCCACCGGCCAGCATCAAACAGATTTTCTGAAACCGGGGCTCGGCCGTCGACGCTAGCGCACTGGTAATCCCCCCCAGGCTGATGCCGAAAATACCCAATTGATCGTCGTCGACTTCATCCTGGCCACAGAGCCAGGCGGCCCCGCGGCGAATGTCGAGGATCCCCTGGCGCATGTTGGCGACTGTGATCTGGGGATCCTCGTTAATCATCCGCACTTCTTTGCCGTCGGGGCGGCGGGGTCCGTAATACGGCAATTTCAGAAACAGAGCCGCGACGTTGTGCGACGCGAGATTGCGGCAAAACAACCGCGACAGGTCAAAATCGCCCCCCAAGATATGCAACACGACCACGGCTGGGTGCTTGCCCGGTGTCAGGGGGCGAAAATATTCGCAATGCACCGTGTTATTTTCTGGATGAGCGGTTTCGACGGGCGAGGGGAACGTGACAAGCGAAATTTCCATCCCCGTGGCCGAGGTCTTCTGAAATTCCTGCTTGAATTTGAACGAATGCGGTTCCAAATGAAACAGCTCAGCGACCGTTGCCTCCTTGTCGGTCGGTTCGAAGCGCACTTCCCCTTCGCGTGGCGGCGGCAGCGCAACTGCGGCGGAATACAGCAGAGAAAAAGCGGCCAGAGTCAGGCATGCTTGTCGATAATGAATCACGAGTGCTTGAATCCTAAAGGGGTAGAGAAAAAGTTGGCCCGCCGCGGCACCGCACAGCCAAGGTCCCTACTATACCACTGCCGAGTCCCCTCTGTCCGCTGTGAAAAACGGGCCTCGCGCGGGGGCTAAAGCTCTATTGGCCGCCAGCGGCCCGTCGAGCTATGATCCCCACCCTGCCAGCAAAAGCCCGCCAGTATCCTTTTGGCCCGGAGGTCCTGCGGAAATGCCGGAACAAGCTCCCCGCATTCTGATCGTCCGCCTTAGTGCGATCGGCGACTGCATTCACACCATGCCGGTGCTCTGCGCCCTGCGGTCCCACTACTCAGACGCATTTCTGAGCTGGGTTGTCGAAGGACGCAATGGGGACCTGCTGCGCGAACATCGGGCCTTGGACGAACTGATCATTGTGCCCCGGGGCTGGCTGAAAAACCCGCGCACCGTGTGGCAATTGCGCCAGCGGTTGCATTCCCTGAAATTCGACGTTGCGATCGACGTACAAGGGTTAACCAAGAGCGCCATTGCCGCCCGGCTGTCAGGGGCGCCGCGGCGGATCGGCCTGAAGGGAGTCGACGGCCGCGAATTAAGCCCATGGTTGAATAATCTGCTGGTTGAACCGCAAGCGGAACATATTGTCGATCGCAACCTGGAGCTGCTCGCGCCGCTGGGGATTTCATCCCCCGCTGTGCAATTCGGGCTGCCGCGACTGCCGGTCGAAGACAGTCGCGCGAGCCAAATCATCGGCCTGGCCGATGTGCGAGAGGGCTTCGCCCTGATCAACCCCGGGGCGGGTTGGCCCTCGAAATTGTGGCCTGTGGAACGATTCGCCGCCGTGGCCCGTTACTTGGGGCATTATCGCGGGCTCCCGACATTGGTCCTGTGGGCGGGTGCAAAAGAGCGCTCGATGGCCGAATCGATTGCCGCGGCCGCCGAGGGATACGCTCAGATGGCGCCTCCGACCACACTTACTGAGCTGGCAGCTTTAGTGCGCCGGGCGCGATTGTTCATCAGCAGCGACACCGGGCCGCTCCATGCGGCAGCAGCGGTGGGAACACCTTGCGTCGCGCTTTTTGGCCCCATGCCTGCCGAACGGAACGGGCCCTACGGTCAAGGGCATGTCGTTCTGCAACGAGCACGGCTTACAGGGTCCAGCCGCAGCCGGCGCACCGCCGGCCCGGAATCGATGCTGGCAATTTCGGTCGAAGATGTGATCAGTGCGTGCGACCGCCTGCTGGGGCGTCGCTGCAAAGCTGCCTGACGGCTAACTCGACGTCCTAGTTTCGCGGCACGCGAATTCAAGTCGTAGCCGCTGGTGGCACGAGCGAACTCGTTCGCTCGTGCCGCACTGGGCCACTCAAGCGACCTTCTTGGCTCCGTAGAGATACGGATTCATGGTCGGATCGTTGTACATCTTCAGTTGGCGATAGAGCTGCAAACGCTTGCGGCCGCTGGCAATATCGTCCACCAACTCGGCCAAGGAGTTTGCCAGGTCCGCACGTTGGCGGTGGCAAATCGCGCCGCGATCAGCCGCCTTTTGCCGATGCTCGTCGCTGGCGTCGGCGCGTTCGCACTGCTCGTTCAAGTGATAGATTCGCAGCGACAGAATCGACAACCGATCAATAGCGCTGCCGGGCGTCTCG
>CAMFLN010000696.1 GCA_945957305.1 uncultured Planctomycetaceae bacterium
GCGTAGGACAGACACGCGTGACCCCGAAGGAATAGTGCTTTCGCACGATGTCGGCCACGCGCGAGGGAGTGAGTTCAAGAGAACTGAATTCTTGTCCGCCGTAACCATTGATCTGGATATCGACAAAGCCGGGGGCGATATACGGCAGCGCGATAGCCTGACCCGGCTGGAGCACGGCATCGCTCAGCGGACGAATACTTTCGATCCGCCCGGCCGCGCATACCACGCGGACCGGTTCGTGGGTGTCAAAACGCCGGGCAATAATTTCAAGGCAAGACGAGTTCATCAGGCAGCGCGAGGGGCAAGGTGGAATTGGCAAGGTGGAAATAAAGAGCGGCAGGCACTCTCTCAACCACCTTACACCGCGCCGACCGGGTGTGCCAGGAAGTTAGACGCTGAGCTTCGCAACCGGCGCCCCCGCATCGCGCCACTGGTCTGCCGCCGAATCAGAGAGCGATTTCTCGGAGAGCACCACCACGGCACTACGAGCACGACGTTGTGGGCGTTGTGCCCGTCGTGGTTGATTTCTTAGGACGAAGATTAAGCAAGCACCTAGAGAACTAAGCTTTGTCAATCTTCGATGCTCTGAGCGAATGCTCAGTGCAACTCGCGCAGGGAATGGCGGTTGTTTTCTATGCCAGCGCCTGTTCCAAATCGGCGATCAGGTCTTTGACGTCTTCGACTCCCACGCTCAGGCGGACCAGGCCGTCGTCGATGCCTAGCGCCGCGCGCTTGTCGGCCGGGATCGACGCGTGCGTCATCAGCGCCGGGTGTTCGGCCAGGCTTTCGACGCCCCCCAGGCTTTCGGCCAAGGTAAAGATCTGGCAGCGCTCCAGAAAGCGCTTCGAGCGCGCCTTGCCCCCGTCGAGCACGGCCGAGATCATGCCGCCGAAGGCACTCATCTGGCGCTTGGCCAGCGCGTGCTGCGGATGCGAGGCGAGGCCCGGATAGTACACTTTGGAAATATCGGAGCGCGCCGAGAGCCATTCGGCGATCACTTGCGCGTTGTGACAATGACGCTCCATGCGTAACGCCAGCGTCTTCAATCCCCGCAGCGCTAAAAAGCTGTCGAAGGGGCCGGCGATCGCGCCTACGGCGTTCTGCAGAAAGCCCAGCCGCTCGGCGAGCGTGGGGTTGTCGCCCACAATCGCCACGCCGCCGATCACGTCGGAGTGGCCATTCAAATACTTCGTCACCGAATGCACCACGATGTCGCAGCCCAGCGACAGCGGCTGCTGCACATAAGGCGTCGCAAAGGTGTTGTCAGCCACGCATAGAATTCCCCGTTCGCGGGCAATGTCGGCAATGGCCGCCAGGTCGGCCAGCTTCAGCAGCGGGTTCGAGGGGCTTTCGATCCAGATCATTCGCGTGTTGGGCCGAATGGCGGCGCGAAAGCTGTCGAGATTAGCCGGATCGACGAAGCTAAAATCGAGATTCGCCGAATGCCTGCGGACGCGTTCGAACAAACGGAATGTGCCACCGTAGATGTCATCGCACACTAGAACGTGCGAACCGTGTTCGAGCAATTCGAGCACCGTGGCGATCGCGGCCAGCCCGGAAGCAAACGCGAAGGCCTGCGTGCCGTTTTCCAGGTCCGCTACGCAACGTTCGAAGGCGAAACGCGTCGGGTTATGGCTCCGCCCGTAATCGAAGCCCTTGTGTACGCCGGGGGATTGTTGCGCGTAGGTGCTCGTGGCATAGATCGGCGTCATCACGGCACCAGTCGTGGGGTCGGGCGACTGGCCGGCGTGGATGGTGCGCGTCGCGAACGCGGGGCGGCGGACGGCCGGTTCGGGCACAGGTTCGGGATAAGGCGCGCCTGTGCGGTTGAGAATCAAGGCCGGCCATTGCGCCACGTTGGAAATGAAATCGCTGACGGTACTCATGCGCAGACCCTCGGCGGGGAGATTAGAAATGTGTGATTAGTGAACGGCGGCAGCGTTGCGGGGGGAAGCGCGCCACATTTTTTTAGATGCTGACGACACTACGGATTGCGACTGCTGGTGTGCCACTGCTAGCTCGTCTAGCAGTGTTTGCCTTGCAGTTGTTGCACTGCTGGGCGAGCCAGCAGTGGCACACCGTTTCGGGATCCGACGCTGGGCCGGCGAACTCTCTGTCATCGCTCGCGACGGGGCAACTATTACAGTTTGCATTGCAGGAAATCACGCGGCCTGACGTTGGCGACGAAGGTAGTTCAAGGCATCGACGCGTGTAATCAGGCCGTAGAATTCGTCCGCGTCAGCGACGATCGCGACCTTGCCGGTTTGCAGGATGTCGAGCAGCTCTGGCAAACTGGCCTGGCGCGAAATGGTTTCCAGCCGGGTGGTCATTCGCTCGCGGCAGGGGCGACGAAATGCTTCGTCATCGGCCGACGCTGCCAGCAGCAGATCCGATTCGTCAAGGATGCCCACAATGCTGTTGTGCTCGATGACCGGCAGTTGCGAAATGTCGTACATCCGCATGCGTTGAAACGCGATCGCCAGGGGCTCGTCAGGCATGACGCTGACGACGGCGCCGTCGGCAAACCTTCGCGCGATCACGTCGCGCAAATCCCCGCAGGGCTGCTGACGGGCGAAGCCCTGGTCGATCATCCAATAGTCATTGAACATTTTCGACAAGTACTTGTTGCCCGAGTCGCACACGAAGGTGACGACGCGCTTCGGTGTGCTCTGCTGACGGCAATAGCGCAGCGCCGCCGCGACCAGGGTTCCGGAACTCGAGCCGGCGAGAATCCCTTCACGGCGCAATAGCTCGCGCGCTGTGCTCAGGCTTTCGGCATCAGGGATCGTGAAGGCGTGACGGACACGCGAGAGATCGACGATCGGCGGAACGAAATCTTCGCCGATTCCCTCGACGACCCAGGAGCCGGCCTCGCCAATCGTGCCCGAGTGGATGTAATCGGCCAGGACCGAGCCGGCCGGATCGGCCAGCACCATTTCGACTTGTGGCGCCTGTTCGGCAAAGTAGCGGCTCAAGCCCGTGATCGTTCCGCCCGACCCGACGCCGCAGACGACAGCTTGCAGATCGTGCCCGGTTTGTTTCCAGATCTCGGGTCCCGTCGTCGTTTCATGTGCCAGTGGGTTGGCGGGATTATTGAATTGATTGACGTAAAATGCGCCCGGGGTTTCGCGCGCAATGCGTTCGGCCAGGTCTTGGTAATACTGCGGGTGACCGCGGCCGACGTCGCTGCGAGTCATGACCACTTCGGCGCCCAG
>CAMFLN010000697.1 GCA_945957305.1 uncultured Planctomycetaceae bacterium
ATCCTGCCATGCGGGCGCGGGAAGACTTCGTGCACGTGCTGTTGAATCACAACGACTTTGTCACGGTCCGGTAAGGGTCAGTCATGGGTAAACAGCTTGCCAGCGGCTGCCGTGGGATGCATCGCCGCACATTTTTGGCCGATGTGGGCATGGGCTTTACTGGCCTGGCGCTCGGGGCCATGCTCGCGCGCGATCCGCTTTCCCGCGCCCGGGCGGGCGAAGCGGCCTGGGCTCCGCCCAATGGCTTGCCGCATTTCGCTCCCAAAGCCAAGAGCGTGATTTGGCTGTTCATGATCGGCGGCACTAGCCACATGGAGAGCTTCGATCCGAAGCCAGCTTTGACGCAGTACGCCGACAAGACGATTGCCGAGACTCCGTTTCCCGATCCGGTGGCCTCTCCGCTGACGAAAAAAAACCTCCGCGAAATCGTGCCGGGACTGCACCATCCGCACCCGAAGATTTTCCCGCTGCAGGTCGGCTACCAAAAGCGAGGCCAAAGCGGCATCGAAATCAGCGATTGGTGGCCGCATCTTTCCGAGTGCGTCGACGACCTGGCCATCGTCCGTTCGATGTGGACCACGGATAACAATCACGGCGCCCAGCTGCAATTTCACACGGGCCGGCACTCGCTCGAAGGATTTTTTCCCACGATCGGTTCCTGGGTCCACTATGGGCTGGGCTCGTTGAACGATGATCTGCCGCAATTCGTGGCCATGGGCACGCCCATCGCGGACTGCTGCGGCGGCATGGGCGGGCACGGAGCGAATTACCTCGGGCCGGAACATAACGCGGTCCAAATGGCCGTCGATCCGCTCAATCCGTTGCCGTTCGCCGCGCCGGGGCCGGACGTCTTTCGCGAAGAACAGGCGGGCGAGTTCGAACTACTCGCGCGTTTGAATAACATTTCGGCGGTCGAGTACCCGGACGATGCCGCGCTGCGGGCGCGGATCAAGTCGTACGAGTTGGCCTATCGCATGCAAATGGCCGTGCCCGAGGTGCTGCGCTTCACGGACGAAACGGCGGCCACGCAGCAGATGTATGGGTTCGGCAACAAGCAGACGGAAACTTTCGCTCAACAGTGCCTGACAGCGCGACGGCTGGTCGAGCGCGGCGTGCGGTTTGTGCAGATCTTTCACGGCAGTAACGGCGGCGCCGGGGAATGGGATGCGCACGGCAAACTCAAGGAAGGACATACCCGCCTGTGCGGCCAGGTCGATCAGCCGATCGCGGGGTTGCTCAAGGATCTTAAGCAGCGCGGCATGTTGGACGAAACTCTGGTCGTCTGGGGAACCGAATTCGGCCGGACGCCCGGCGCGCAGAATTCTGACGGTCGCGACCATCACCCGTACGGGTTCTCGGTCTGGATGGCGGGGGGTGGGATCAAAGCGGGCGTCGTGCATGGCGCCACCGACGAACTAGGCTTTCATGCCGTCGAAAACCGGCACTACGTCACCGACCTGCACGCCACGGTCCTGCACCAACTGGGGCTGGACCCACGGCGACTCGAAGTGCCGGGGCGCAAGCGGCTCGATATCGATTTCGGCACGCCGATTCGCGAGATCATCGCCTAGCAGCCTGTTGAAAAACTCAACGGGCTGCGTGATGGCATGGATGCGATCTCAAAATAACGACGTAAGTCGCTATTTTGCGAGCCGTGCGAAGCTGTGCTTCGCACCTGGCGAGGTTGAAAATGCCACGAGGACATTTTTCAACAGGCTGCTAGCGCGACCAGGGCTGCGTGAACGCAGAAGCGTTTAACCCACCGGCGTCGTCTGTGGGCAGGAGCCCAGGACTTCCAACCGCAAGGTTTTTTTGCCCAGGGCCCTCAGGGCGCGGCGCACTTTCAGGTCTGATTCGTGACCGTCGAATTCGGCGAAAAACAAGTACTCGCCGCGAGCGATCGGAAACGATTCGATCCAGGTAAGATTCAGCCGATTCCGTTTGAAGATCGTAATCGCGTCGGCCAGCGAGCCGGGGCGATGCTCAATCTGAAACATCGCCGCCGTCTTGTCGTGCCCCGAGCGTGCGGCCGCCTCCAGGCCGATCACGGCGAAACGGGTGATATTATCGGGATTATCCTCGATCTTTTCGGCCAGAATATTCAATCCGTAATGGGCCGCGGCCGGCATGCTGGCGATGGCCGCGGCGCCCGGTTTTTCGAGCGCCAGTTGCGCCGCGGCGCCAGTGCTGGTCACTTCGACAGTCCGCGCGCCGGGCAGATGCTTCGCCAGCCAATTGCGGCATTGCGACAATGGTTGCGTCTTGCTGTACACCTCTTTGACGTTGCCGCGCTCCCCCAGCCCCAGCAGGGCGTGATGAATGTGCAACTGCACTTCGCCGCAGATGCGCACGCGCAGCCGGGTGAACATATCGAGCGTGTCAGCAATGCGCCCATCAGTCGAATTTTCGATCGGCACCAGACCGTAGTCAGCCTGGCCGCGATGCACTTCCTCGAAGACCGCGGCAATCGAGCCGACGGGCAATAGTTCCACGCTCTCGCCAAAACGGTGCAGCGTGGCGAGGTGGCTATAGGTGTACAGCGGGCCGAGAAAGGCCACGCGTAAGCGCTTCTCAAGCTGTCGGCAGCCGCTGAGCAGTTCGCGAAAGACAGATCCGATGCTGTCGGGGGACAGGGGGCCTTTACTCAATGCCAGGGCCTGTTCAATGGTCTTGTCGTCGCGACCGGGCGTAAACGGTTCGGCCGACCCTTCGGCGGCAGCCAGGGATTGAGCCAGCTTCGCCCGCGCGTTGATCTGCGCAACCAATTCTCGGTCTGCGCGATCGAGTGCGGCACGTAGTTCGGTCGCCGACGACTTTTTCCCCGTTCGCGGTGACGATTCAGCGTTTGCGCGTTCTTTTGCCAAGGTGAACTCTGATTTCTGTAGGCGTGAGGATGTTGGTCAGGGCGGCTTTCACGCGACGCCCTGCCGCGCTTGGGCGGAGGTCGTCCTGTGTCAGGTTTGTGACGACGCCGGATAAGCAATCGCCGGCAGTATGGGTGGCTCCGCAACTCGGGTACTCAAGGTTAGGGTCCGAAATGGGGGACTGCCAGTTTGGCAGTATGGGATTCAGCGGGTTTCGCCCGTTGTCATTCTGGCAGGTCTCCCCTCGGTCGTCGCGACGGAGTGAGAAACCGTGATCTGTAAGTCGTTTAAGGATCTGCGCTTCGGAATACGTGACCAGGACCGAGGGCCGGCACGATCTTTGCTT
>CAMFLN010000698.1 GCA_945957305.1 uncultured Planctomycetaceae bacterium
GGATAGCGTAGTCCCCCATGTGTCCCGCGGGATTGGGGGCCGCCGAATCTCCGTAGTCCATGGTCATGACGTTCACGCCACCGATCTTCACTCCGTACTTGAGCGCAGACTGCAACACGTACAGGCCATCGGCCGTCAGCCCGGTGGGCAGAACCGGGAGCGTGAACCAGATTTCCAGCGGCTTGCCGGCCGCCGCGGCGGTCTGCTGCAACGCAGCCAGTGCTTGCGAGCGGCGATCGATCGACGCGTGATCCGCCACGGCCGCCCCTTCGATATCGAAATCGATGTGCGTCAAGCTGTAGTTGGTGATGACTGTCTGATACGCCGCCGTCAGCGTTTTGACATCGGTGATGACTTGTGCCAGTTCCTGGCCGGCCGCGCCGCCGAACGAAGGCATCACGTCCCCGCCCAATGCACGTACGCCGGCCACTTGCTGACGCAGAGCCATGTCGAAGGTCCCACCGTTGATTTCATACTCGGTGTAGCCACCCCAGGCAGGCTGGTTCTGTGCGTCGGCGGTGATAAAGGCCAGCGTGTAAAACTTGATGCCTTGCGATTGCGTCGTTGCGACCAGGTTGTACGTCGGATAAAGCGTCACATCGACGTACGGAGCATAGTATTGGGCAGGCCAGGCAACCGTGGTCGCGGGAGTTCCTACGGTCAGTGACACCGCGGCCGAGGCCGTGCCGCCGCGACCGTCGCTGACGGTGTACGAGAAGCTGTCCGTTCCGGTGTACCCCGTTGTAGGCGTGTAGTTGATCGTGCCGTTCGAGTTGAGCACCGCGGTGCCGTGGGCCGGCGACGTCGTCGCCGTGACCGAGAGCGGATCGCCGTCGGGATCAGTATCGTTGGCCAGGACATTGATCGCCGTCGTCTGATTGGTGTTCACGAGCAAAACATCCGCGCCGGGCGTCGGTGCGTGATTGGTGGTACCCGTTCCCGTGCCTGCGCCGCTGTGCAACAAGTAGTTGGTCGGGACCACGGTCACATTGCCAGGGCTGCCGTTAAAGCCGAAAGCCGCGGTTCCGCCCGCGGGTATCGTGGCGTTCCAGCCCGCGTTCTTCACGACATAGTGGTTGCCCGTGTGACTGACGATCGACGCATCCCAGATCGAAGTGATGGTTCCTGGGAAATCGAACTCGAGTTGCCAGTCGTTGACCGCCTGTTGTTTGCTGTTAGTGATCGTGATCTGTCCGGTAAAGCCTGTGCCCCAGTCGCTCGTGACTTGAAACTTGAAGTCGCCCGCGGCGGGGGACGTGTCGTCGTTGGTGATGGTCCCAGTCGCCGTGGAGCGTGGCAAAGTTGCGCCGACGGGAGTGCTCAGCGTGAGGAGGAACGTTTCGTTGGCTTCGACGGTCGTGTCGCCGAGGACGGAAACCGTGATTTGCCCCTTCGTTTGGCCAGCCGGAATCGTTAGCGTGCCACTGGCGGCGGTGTAGTCGCTGCCAGCGGTAGCCGTGCCGTTGGCCGTCGCGTATTTGACGGTGACAGGTGAGCTCGATGCGGCAGACAGGGTAACGTTAAACACAAAATTCGAAGTGCCGCTATTGCCTTCGACCTGGGTGACGTCGCTGATCGACAGGCTCGGAGTGGGCGGAGGGGTGGTGGTGCCCCCTGCGCTCACCACGATGTTCGACGGAATAATGCTGGCGCCGCCGCTGGCGACGAAGCCAAACGAGACGCTGCTGTTGGCGGCAATCGTCTTGTCCCAGTCGAGTCCCTGCACGATGTAGTGGTTACCGACGTGACTGACGATCGTCGCATTCCAGATCGAAGTGATATTGCGCGCCAGGTCAAATTGCGCCTGCCAATTGGTGACGCTGCTCGCTTGCTGGTTTGTCAGTTGCAAGGCCGCCTGATATCCAGAGCCCCAGTCATTGGTCACCGTGTAATTGGCAACCACACCGACGGCAAACATGGTGCGCTCTTCGAGCAACTCGAACCCGCCACGGCCCAACGTTCGACGCCGGGAAGATGTGCGCGCGAGGCCCCGTGCTTTATTTGTTGAACGGCGAAACCAGCGATGCCACTGAGAGCGGTTTTTCATAGTGTCCTCTACGTGCCGGGGGGCCCCTTGTTTCACGTCTTCGCGTCGGCGGCGCGCAAGCGCTACCGACAACTGGCCGATTTCCCCAACTTGACGCAGCTTGGCGCGTGAGGTGACGCTGCAACTGGCGCTTTAGAAATGTCTTCGTGCATGGGCACGTGCCGAGCCGAATGCCGGCAGACTGCCGGGTGGCGGGAAAACCCCTGCAATTCCCCCAACCCGATCCATGCATGCCTCGATCTTGGGCCGAAATCACAAGACAGGCAAGGAAATGAACGCGCAGCGAACCTGACGCGTAGTGCTACATATCACCTCTGGCTCCCAGATTCCCTTGAGAGCTTTTTAAATGCCCCGTGGACACGTTCTTCCGGACGGCGCTACGATTGCAGCCCTCCGCGGCGAAGCAGGCCTGACGCAAGATGAACTGGCAAGTCGGGCCGGATACGGTTTGCGAACGATTGGTAATGTCGAAGGGGGACGACCCACGACAGCCAACACTTTGACGGCGCTAGCGACCGTACTGTCCGGTTGCTTACGGCGCCCTGTGCCCATGACGGACTTGTTGGCGCGACGTCGCGAAATGCATTCAGGTCACTCGTGGGAGCGCGGACTAACCTTTCGCGACAATGTAAAAATGCTCGAATTGCGCCAGCCCGGAGCGCGCGGCAGTAGCCCTTCCGGATCGCACAATCCCACGGCCGTTTTGACCGACACTTTTGTCGTGCGCAATCTGCCGGCGGAAGTGTCGGAAATCAATTTCTACTACTGCAACGAGTCGGGGCAAGTGCAGGGGCGATCACTGACGCACCCGCGCGATGTCGAATGGATTCCGTCGTGCGGACTTGCCGAAGACCGTCGGCAGCACGCGGGGCGCGATCGCCTGCGCGTTCTGCGTCTGCGGCTGTCGGACGCCCGCAGCCAGGCGGCCCCGATCGTGCAGCACCAGTTGGAATTTGCATCACCTGTTGGACCCGCGCCGCGAAATTATCTGCGCGGGCACGTGGCCTATCCGACCGAGAGCCTGGCATTGCTGGTTTCGTTTCCGCCTGATTACCAGGTGCAAAGTTTGCAAGCGGCCTGGCGCCGCGGGCCGAGCGGCCCCCTGGTGCCCGCGGCCGAGGCGCCGGTCCACATCGCGGGTCCCGTGGCCTATTGGCGAGTCT
>CAMFLN010000699.1 GCA_945957305.1 uncultured Planctomycetaceae bacterium
GCATTATCGCGACTTCATCGAGGCCATTCGCACCGATCGCCGTTCGAACGCCGACATTGAAATCGGCCACATGTCGACCGCGCTGTGCCACCTGGGCAATATTGCCACGCGCGTCGGTAGGATTTTGAATTTCGATGGCGCGACCGAGCAGATTGTAAATGATCCAGCGGCCAACGCCTTGATAGCGCGCGAGTATCGCGCCGGCCATTGGGCCGTGCCGAAGGGGGCGTAGCGGCTGGCCTTCACGCCTCGGGTCCGAGATTTCACTTCGGCCGTTTGTGCAAAGGCTGCATGAACACCCGTGAATGTCATCAGCCGCTCTGCATGGCTGCCCGGCACTTCGTCATTTATGCTTTGAGCATTCCTTCGACATTCGCTCCCTCGTAATTCGTCATTGCACCTCCGGGGTTCCTATGAAAGCACAGCCCGCCGGTCCGACGCTTGTTCGCCACGAAGGCGAAGCGCCCCGCGAGCGCAGCACCTGTGGTTGGCGGCATTTGCTCATTAGCCGGCAAGATACAGAGGTTGCCGCCTGGGCGCATGCCGTCGACATCGACGGGGCCCGCGAGCATTACCACCGCGTGGCGACCGAGCTGTATTACGTGCTCGACGGCGAGGGGACCGTGCGCCTCGATGGTGTCGATCATCCGGTGCGCAAAGGATCGATGGTCCACATTCCGCCGGGCGTGGTGCATGGTGCGCGCGGGCGCATGCGAGTGCTGGTCGTGGGCATCCCCGACATCAGCGATGGGGATCTTTATTTTCCCGAGGAAAGCGGGGAATAAAAAAACCGCCGGGCGAGCCCGACGGTTCAGTGGTTTGTATGCGGTGCTGGTGCTGCGGGGCGTCTCGGCTGACGACGCTCGTTCGTCGTCGCGTGTTACCAGCCCATGACCATGTTCGATTCGATCACTTTTCGTGCGCGCTCGAGATCGGAACCGGTTTCGTGCATGTACAGGCGAATGGCGTGGACCTTGTCGCCCGACGCCTTCGACAGGCAATCGCGGGCGGTATGGCAGAGGTCGGCGCTCGCGGTCGGAATACCGAGTGCACTTTTGGAAATGACCCAGGTGTCGCGCGGCCGTTTTGTGAGCCGCAAGATTTTCTCGCTCGGATAAGCGTCGTGTACGACGCCGGCCGCCGCATCCTGATCGTTCGCCCAGGTGATAATGATGTGCGACTCGGTTTCGACTTCAAACAGTGGCATCGCCAGTTCCCCCTTTCCCACTTTGAGGTGACAGATGCACTTCGATCGCCGCTGCATCCCGCGGCACTACTCTGCTTCTCCTGCTCTATCGAACGATGTTAGGACTCGCAGGCCGAGTCGTCAACGAGCGCGAGAGCCGCATCCAATCCTGCTTTTGTAGAAGTTTGCGGACAGGACCTGTGCCGGCAATTCCACGACAGCAGGGAAGCCGTCCGGCGGCGAGTGCTGCGAGCCGCTTTCGCGGCGGAATGAAGCATCGCAAGGCTTTTGCAGCGGCTAGGTTGCGGCAGTCTCCAGCCTCGCGGCACGGGCCAAAAACTGCGGGCTTCAGACGCGTCCCCCTACCTCGTGCCACCGCTCGACGACCTGATCCGGGCGGGCCGTGCCGGTCGTGCCGAGTTGCTGGACCGTGATCGATGCGACGAGATTGCCAAAGGCTGCCGCCTCGCTGCGGGTTGCGCCGGCCAACAAAGCCGACACAATGCCGGCCGACGCACTGTCGCCGGCTCCCACGATATCGACTGGTCCGGGAGCGGGATAGCCGGGAGCGTGCACAAGTTCCCCCTCGGAGGACACAACTAGGATCCCCCGTTCGCCCACCGTGCAATAGAGCGGGCAGCCTGTGAGGAGCGCAAAATCGCGGGCCGCCTGCTCGGCTTCGCGCGGCGCGCCGGTCGCCTGGCGGCCGAGCGCGGCCAGGCATTCATGCACGTTCGGTTTCAGCGTTCCGCAGCGGAAGCGCGCAATATGCGCGCGGCTGTCGATGAACATCAGCTTGTCCGGCTGTGCCGCCGACAACTCCGCCAGGCGCTGGCGCACGGCGGGTCCGACGACGCCCCAACCTTCTTCGTTGACCTGGTCGAGCACGATCAACCCGTCGGTCGCGGCGAAGACGGCGTCGAGTTCGCCCAGCAGCTTTTGCTCAGTCGCGGCGGAAAGTGGCGCGCGATTGCGCAGATCAATGCGGTTGAGTTCTTGCCAAACACCATTGGCCGCGCGGCGCAAGGGCTTGGTGTAGGTTGGCGTCAGCCGCGCCGGATCTTGCAGTAAATGCGTTTGGTCCACCGGCATCGACGCAAGCGCCTGTCGCAGATCGTAGGCCTGCCCGTCGTCGCCGAGCACGGTGACCGGGACCAGCTTGCCAACGCCGAGCGCGGTCAGGTTGTTCATAACGGTGCCGAGCGCCCCGGGGCTATTGCGAATGCGCGTGACCTGATACGCCTCGAGCCCTGTTTCGATCGACAGCTCATGCATCTCGGGATCGAGTTCCAGGTAGCGATCGAGAAAGAGATCGCCGATCAAGCCGATGCTCAACTGCGGCAACCTGCGGAGGATTGATTGCAGGCGTTCCAGCGTGATCACGGCTTACCTCTTCCCTGGGAAGTTTGTCGAAGACTAGCGCAATCAGGCGCGGAATGAGGAGGCACGTCGCTGACGGATGATTTACAGCCCCAGCACCGAGAGCAATTGATCCTGCTGACGGTAGTCGCCGACGATGATGTCAGCGCCGGCGCGAATCAGTCGAGCCCTTTTCCATTCGTTGATGCCTTGCCGCGTTTCTTCATCGCTGGCCACGCCGACGGCCACGCCACCGGCGCGGCGCGTTTCTTCGATTTCGACAAACCCGTCACCGAAGGCCAGCAATTGATGGCCGCCGACATTCATGTCGCGGATGATTTGCTCGATGATCATCGCCTTGGAGAAACTCTTGTAATCGTCGAGGGCGCCGTAGATGTGCTCGCCGAAAAATTCCTCCAGCCCCAGGACGGCAACCTCGTCGCGCACGTATTTCAGATCGGTTCCCGAGGCCAGGTACAACTTGATGCCGCGGTCGCGCAGCTGGGTGAGCAAGCGGCGCGAGCCGGGGACGGTCATGTCGTCGGCCGCAACCGCGCCGCTGCGCAGCGCCTCGATCCGCTGGCCGACCTGAGCCCACAACAGGTCGTGATACTGGTGTTTGTACTCCAGCGGTTCACCGGGGTTGGCGCCGCGT
>CAMFLN010000700.1 GCA_945957305.1 uncultured Planctomycetaceae bacterium
GCCATAAGAATGATACCCCCCGGAAAAGTTCAGCTTACCTGGCAGAACTGTCCGCGTGCACGCAGCACGGCTACGGCTGTGGCGGCTCAATCGGCCGCGAGTGCTGCGCTACCGATCGCGCGTGTACTTCCGTAGAGGATCGTACTTGCCGGCCCCGGCAATATCCACTGATTCCAGACGGTCCCGGCGGAAGTACAATTTGCAGGCGTGCGGCTCGACCGAGTACCAGAGTTCGCGATCGCCAAAGTGAGTTTCGACAGCCACATCGTCGGTGGGCGGCCCCATGACTCCGATGGCTTGAGCAACGGTCATGTCGGGCCGCAGGCGCTCCCACCGCGGTTCGGTGGCCCAAAAGTAAGTGCAGTTTGCCACGAGAAAAACAGGGACTGCCATCAACAGTCCCAGAGTCACGCGCAGCGAACTCACCTCGCGGCTGAAGAAGCTCATGGCTGGGCAGGGGGAACCTTGTTCGCGAGTCGCCACTGTTGCCATTTATTCAGCGCCGCGGCGCGCTGCTCCTGGCTGGTGAACCCCAGGGTGGCCGTATTAAACAGAACCGTCGAATTGGGCTGCACCCGCTGAAAGCCGAAGTCGGCGGGCTTTTGTCCGCAGAGGTGAATGATTACAGCCAACGCCACGTCGCGAATTTGAGTTTCCATCATTTCGTTCTTCATCGCCTTGGGATTGGTCGGGTCCTCCTTGGCGATTTCCGTGGGGACGGCGATCTGCTGCTGGGCGCAGATCGCTTGATCGGACAATAGCGGCTCAAGACGTTGAATATCGTCGGAACTGCCGAATTTCCCCACGACCAGTAAAGCGTACTGCCGCATGTGCGGATTCCCGCCGCCGTCTTTGATCATGGCGAGCGCTGGTTCAATTCCTTCGCGCACATTGAACTGCAAGGCCAACATCATGGTTTGATAGGCCGCGGTCGAATCGCTGGCAAAGTCGCGCCGTACCCAGCCGCCGACCAGTTTCTTCAGTACCGGCGCACTGTCGCCGCCGGCAATCGCCTGGCGAAATGGCTGCTGATAACAGAAATTGGTCACGCTCATGGCCGCCGGCATACTGATGTCGACCTTGTTCTGTCCGCCGACGAACAGCAACGCGGCAACTGTGCCGACTTGAACCTGACGTTCGGCCTGCCTGCCAGGCACGCGCATACCTTCTTGAATTTGCTGGCATCGTCCTTCAAATGCGGCGCCGGCGTATTGTCCCCCTAACTCTCCGGCTTCCAGCAGGGCAGGTTCACTGCGCACCATGTCGGCGAACAAGCGGCGAGAGACGGGACCGTCCCCCACTTGCTCGCGAAAACGCTGCCAACCAGGCAGATCGTGTTCGCGCTTGCCATGTACGTCGTCAATAAAGGCCTCTAACCGAACCTTGAAATCGAGTTCCAGCACTTCCGAGAGGATCAACCGAGCGCGATAGCGCACCTCCGCGTCGGAAGATTCAAGCGCCTTAAGTAACTCGACCTTGGCCGGCACGCCGATCCGGGCGAGCGCCCGCGTGGCTGTTTCTCGCGCGCGGTAGGAACCGCTACCCAGCTTTTGGACGAGCTCCGAGATTTTCGCCGGATCGGGCGGCGCCTGTGGCTCGCCGACAGCAAAATCAGTCGCGGCTGAACTTGAAAAAGAAAATGCCGTACTCGTTACCAGAAGTAAGGCGAGCGCACTGCCGATGGACAGGGGGGAACTGGCCACAATTCGTCTCCGGATAGGATTCGCCGGGAGCGACTTTCATTCTAACAACTTCCATGCCAACGAGCACTGTTTTTCGCTCCCAGCGGCATCGCCGAGTAGCTTTTCGTCCGCTCGAACGAGGCGGAAGAACTAGGGTCCGCCATTAAAGAAGAGCCGGCTATCCTTGCTCCGTCTGATCGGAGCGATTACAATCCGCGAACGGGATTTGCGGCCGCTTGCAGCCAATAACTGCTAAAGAGCCATCCTCCACGAGGGTACTGCCCTTGGGGAGTGATTCAGCTTGACCAATGTGAGCCGCGACCGCTGGATTGCAGCGGATTCGCGGTTTTTTTATTGGTCGACGAAATCCCACGGCGTCGGTCGCCCGCGCCGCCATGAGTTCCATTCAGTGGGAGAACGTCACCATGACTGAGCCGATCCGCGCTGCAGAGTCCCGCAATGCGGGTCTATCAACCGTGGCCGTGCACGCCGGCGAACAACGCGAAAAGCCGGGGCATGCCATCACAGACCCCATTTTTTGTGCGTCGACCTACACGTTTGCCTCGACGCAGGCCGTGATTGATTTCCTCGAAGAGAAGCAACCGCGCGAAGAATATGGCCGTTACGGCAACCCGAGCGAAAAAGTCGTCGAGCGCAAACTCGCGGCGCTCGAAGGTGGGGAAGAGGCCCTGTTGTTTGCGACCGGCATGTCAGCGATCGTCGGCTTGTTGATGTCGAAGCTGAACGCGGGCGACGAGGTGGTTTTCTTCGACGAGTGTTATCACCGCAGCCGCGAGTTCTGCACCAAGCACCTGGCACGCTTTGGCGTGGTGACGCGGCAGGTCCCGGCCTGTGATTATGAGGCGATGGAAGCCGCGATCACGCCGGCCACCAAGCTGCTCATTAGCGAATCGCCGACGAACCCCCATCTCAGCATCGTGGACCTCGCACGGTTCGTCGACATCGGGCGACGTCGCAATGTGGAAACCTTGATCGACGCCACGCTTGGTACTCCGTATAACATCCGCCCCTTGGCGGCGGGGGTCGATTATGTGCTGCATTCGGCCACCAAATACCTCGGCGGCCACAACGACCTGTTGGCGGGCGTGATTATTTCCTCGGCGGCGAAGCTCGAATCGGTGCGCAATTTGCGCGGCATCATGGGGGCGATCAATTCGCCGCACAATATCTATCTGCTCGAGCGTGGGCTGAAAACGTTCGAACTGCGCATCGAACGGCATAACCAAAACGGCCAGGCAGTCGCCGAATTTCTCGCCCGTCATCCGAAGATTGAAAAGGTCTACTATCCCGGCTTGCCGGACCATCCGTACCATGCGGTCGCCAAACGAACGATGCGCGGCTTTGGTGGCTTGGTGACGTTTCTGGTCAAAAATGCCGACTGGAAGACGACGGCGCAAGTCATCGATTCAGTCCGGTTGCCCCGCATCGGTCCGAGTTTGGGGGGCGTCGAGTCGTTGATCGAACAACCGCTGGTGATGAGCTATTACAA
>CAMFLN010000701.1 GCA_945957305.1 uncultured Planctomycetaceae bacterium
GTGTATAAGAGACAGGTATCGAATTACGGTCACTCGCTGACACGCTCACCACTCGGTTTTCGCTCAAAGAGCGACTAGTTTTGCCGAGTCCTCTCATGCACGCGCGGTTGTTATTCTTCGTTGCGTCGTGGGCATGCTCGTTGGCGCTAGGGGCGTCGCTGGCAGCCGCGGGTGAAGGGGATTGGCCCCAATTTCGCGGTCCGCGCGGACAGGGAGTTGCCGAGAGCACCGGACTTCCCAATGTATGGAGCGCCACGGAAAACATCGCTTGGAAAGTGCCCATCGCGGGCCGCGGCTGGTCCTCACCGATCGTGTGGGGAGACCGCATATTTCTGACCACGGTCACCAGTGCCGACGATCGCGAGGAACGCAAACGCGGAATCTATTTCGGCGGCGACCCGCGCGATAAACCACAGGCACCCCATCAATGGCGCGTTGTGTGCCTGGATCGGCGCGACGGTCATCAACTGTGGGAGCAGGTCGCGCACGAGGGCATCCCGCCCGAGGCGGTGCATCGCAAGAACACCTATGCCTCGGAAACTCCAGCGACTGACGGCGAGCGCGTGTATGCCTACTTCGGGAATCTGGGAGTTTTCTGCTATTCGCTGAGCGGCGAATTGCTCTGGACCCGACCGCTGGGAAGCTACAAGATTGCCGACGGCATGGGCACGGGGAGTTCGCCCACGCTTTTCGGCGGACGCTTGTTTGTCGTCAACGACAACGAGGAAAAATCGTTCCTGACCGCGATCGATGGCAAAACCGGCAATGAAGTGTGGCGCGTGGCGCGGACGGAGAAGACGGGATGGGCTACGCCCTATATTTGGCGCAACGGCACGCGTACCGAGGTCGTCGTGTCAGGAAGCGCGGTCGCTCGCGCCTATGATCTCGACGGTCAGCCTTTGTGGCACCTAGGGAATATGTCGGGACAGACGATTCCCTCGCCTGTGTCCAGCTCGGAATACTTGTTCCTGGCCTCGGGGCACGTGCTGGATGGAAAGCGGCCAATTGCCGCCGTGCGGCCGGGAGCACAGGGAGATATCACCTTGTCTGGCCAAGACACCAGCAACGAATTCGTCGCCTGGAGCCTGCGCAAGGCGTCGCCGTACAGTCCGTCGTTGCTGTACTACGGTGATTACGTTTATGCCGTGACCGATTTGGGGATTCTCTCATGCCTCGACGCGCATGACGGCCACATCGTGTACGAGCGCAAGCGGCTACCCAACGGCCGCGCGGTGACGGCCTCGCCTTGGGCCTATAACGGGCAGGTCTTCTGTCTCAGCGAGTACGGCGAAACCTTTGTCATCAAGGCAGGGCCGGAATTCGAATTGATCCGGGTCAACGCGCTACCGGATGAAGAGTTGTACCTGTCGACCCCGGCGATCGCCGGCGAGCAATTGTTGATCCGCAGCGAGCATCATCTCTACGCCATTCAACAGGCGCCGGCGAAAGTGGAGGATCAAGCCCCTGCGAAGTAGCGACCTTCGTCCTGTGGCAACGCCTGTCGGGCGAAGAGTTGCGTTGTTCTACCGCCGCAGTTACCAGATATAGAGATGCAGGTCAGCGTATTTCGCATCGATTACCTGCAGCGTCACTGCAGCAAGGTGCTGACCATCCTGGGAAAAAGACAGCAAAATGGCGTTGCCCGTGTCCGCGGGCAAGAGAAAGCTGGCGAGTTGCTGACCGGTTTCCATTTGCCACAAAGTCACGGATTCTCGGCAGGCGATAGCCAGTGTGAGCGAGTCCGGAGACGCTGCCAATGCGGTTGCGGCGTTAGGCAAGTGCAAGGTGTGCTTGATCTTGCCCTCAGCGGGATCGATTAGATATGCCGTATTTTGATAAGTGTTGACAAACAGCGGCTGACCCGCGCTCGAGAAAAATGTGCCGCCATCGGGAGACTGCCCCAAGGGGTAGGGTACCACTTTGCTCGAAGCAATATTAAGGAACCCCCATCTGTCGGATGCCAGCCATTGACCGTCGTTCGATGGTGTTGCGCTCTCCGTTTTCGCGCGGGACTCTTGCTGCGTTCGCTCGCCGGTTGACGAACGACTTGTTTTGTAGATGGAGTCTCCATTTTCTGTGTTGACGACAGTCAGTTCGTTACCAGCTCCCAGGATTGTTGCGTACCGGCCATTGTTGGACCAGTTTACTCCGGTGACGTGCTCAATGCCCCGCACGCGAACTCGGCGAATATCGGGCGTTTTGAAGGAACAAAAGCCGAATTCTCCGCTCTGCAAGTCGCGCGTGAAGAGCCTCTCGCAGTGGGGTCCGAAAATGACTTGGCATGTGGTAGGCAACGGTGCTGACTGGCTGCTCATGGCCGGATTGCCTTCTAACCGCCAGGTTGTGATACGTCGCTCATCGCCCGAGACGGCAAGCTCGCTCAGGTCGGGCGCCAGCGAGCATTGCCAAGGGATGCCACGATACGCGACAGAGCGACAAGTGAACTTGGGAACGGTTCCGCCGCGAGTCGTCAGATCCCACAATCCCACCAGCCCGTCGTAGCTGGCCGTCGCCAGTGTACGACCGTCGGGTGACAACGCAGCATCTTGTATGCGCCCCTGATGGCCAATCAATGTGTCGACTTGACGTGTTGTGGGAGCTCCCCCTAAGGGGTACTCCCTTTCCGTCGGAGACAGATTCCAGATACGCACACAACGGTCATCTCCGCATGTCAGCAACCGTTGCACGTGCGGCATGAACAGGACGTGATGAGTGCCGGCGACAGGCGAGAAAAACCGCTCGACCGTCGACTTGCTTGTTAGGTCGATGATTCTGACAGTATCTTTCGAATTAATCGAAATAAGCCGGCTGCTATCAGGAGAAAAATTGGCTGTGAATAACCGCTCGATTTTTTGATTGTTCACCTCTTCCCAGGTGGACGTAGACCAAACGCGCAGCGCTCCCTCAGCTGGCGCCGCCAGAAATTGCCCATCGGGGCTCCACGAAACGGAATTGATCCCCATGCCCGTGGTGAATGTGAAGGCTTTGACGACCTCGCCTCCCGGAATCGTCCAAACCGAGAGTGCGTACTGTGAGTCTCCCGTGGCAATCATCTTCCCATCGGGTGAACAGGCGACGCATAGGACCGGGGCATCCGCCTGGCAGGTGGCCACGAGTTGCCAGGTGGACGTGTCCCAAATCTTGACAGTGTGATCGCAACTGGCGCTCGCCAGCAGCTTACCGTCCGGGGT
>CAMFLN010000702.1 GCA_945957305.1 uncultured Planctomycetaceae bacterium
CGCCTGCACCGCGGCGGCTTGCTCGAGTCCTTCATCCTTACCGAGGAGCTGCGCGGCTACTTGCAGCTGGATCATTTTTTACGGCAGCGTTTTACGAACCTGAATCGTGCGCAACGTTCCTCGCGGCGCAATCGTGAGTTCGAGCGTTTGCTCATCCAAGTGGCCGACGTCGCAGGTCGCTTTCATCGACTGGGTTATAACCATCGCGACTTTTATTGCTGTCACTTTTTCATCCGCGAAGGCGAGCCGGGCGAGTTCGACGTCCGGCTGATCGATCTACAACGCGTGCAAAAACGGCAACGATTTCGCCGGCGGTGGATCGTCAAGGATCTGGCGCAACTGGCGTATTCTGCGCCGCGCGACGTCGTGAGCTGCACGCGACGGCTGGCCTTCTTCCGCGCCTACTTGGGCGTGAGCAAGCTGGGGCCGGCGGATAAACGGCTGCTACGAGCCGTGCTGCGCAAACAAAAACTTATGGAACTGAAACTGGGGCTGCACCCATGAAAGTCGGATTGGTCGTCCGCCATTTTGATCCACAACGCGGCGGCGCCGAGAGCTGGACTTGCCAACTGGCCGAGCGCGCCCTGACCGCCGGTTACGACGTGCATGTCGTAGCGCAAAAATTTGCCGTCTCCGAGCGTCCGTTGCCGATCGTGCGGCACCGCTTGCCGAAGATCCACTCCCCCTACGCATTTGCCGCCGCCATCGACGACAAGCTGCGCGAGTTGGACCTGGACCTGGTGCATGACATGGGATTCGGTTGGCGCTTCGACGTGTTACAACCGCATTTTGGCGCAGCGCGGGCGCAGTTCGAACGCAAACTGCTGTCGATGCCCCCGCTCGCCCGCACAGTCCGCCGCTCGTTGACCGCGATTTCGCCGCGCTGGCACCAGGCCGAACGAGTGGCCTGGCGACAGTACGCGGATCATCGGCGGATGGTCATTGCCCTTTCGAAGCTCGTGGCTCGCGACCTTGAACGCACGCACGGTTGGCCCATGGAGCGGACGCGGCTGATTTACAACGGCGTCGATTTGAATCGCTTCAAGCCACAAAATCGCGACATGTTTCGCGCGGAAGTGCGGGAGCGACTGGATATTGCGGATGAGGAATTGCTGGTCCTGTTCGTTGCGCACAACTTCGCGTTAAAGGGATTGCCCTCGCTGATCAAGGCGGTGGGATCGTTGCGTCGGTCGGGTCGGCCGGTGCGGCTGGTCGCTCTCGGTGGCAAGGCAAGCGCGCGTTACGACCGCCTGGCACAGCAATGTGGAGCGTCCGAATGTGTCGACTATTTAGGAGCGATCAAAGACACCGCGCCGTTCTACGCGGCGGCCGACGTGTTCGTGCTGCCCACCTGGTATGACTCGTGCAGCCTGGTGCTGCTCGAAGCCTTGGCCACGGGCATTCCGGTCGTCACGACGCGCAACAATGGCGCGAGCGAAATTTTGACTTCGGGCCGCGAGGGGTTCGTCATCGACGATCCCGGTGACTGGCAGCAATTGGCGCAGCACATCGACACCTTGCTGGAGCCCGAGCTGCGAGAACGCTGCGGTGTGGCGGCCCGACGTTTGGCAGAACGCTATCCGCTCGAGGCGAACTACCAACAAGTCATGGGGCTGTGGCAGCAAATCGCGGGCAGAATGCGCCTGGCTGCCTGATAATCTCGGTGACGCCCCCAAGCTCGGGAACGATCAGGCTGGCTGAGAATTGCCAGCGACGGAAGACCGTGCAAGCCTAACTGTAATTCGCGCGGACTTTGCTGCGCCCTCAAGATTCGGACCGAGTCGGCGAACGGACCGCGATTGAATTGACCACGTCGACTTCGCGTCCAGCCACAGCGCGGACCACCTCTTGAGCCATCTGCTTGTGGTAGTAGCTGGCTACCGAGCCGCGCAGAACTAACGCGTCCGGCCCTTCTTCAACCACGAGATCGCGCAGATCAAAGATCGGACTGTCGGCCAAGGCCGACTGCGCGAGCGGCTTCACTTCACTCAATGCTCGTTGCGTTGTCGCCAAAAGGTTCCCTCCTAGAAAAAAATCTCAATCCATCGATCAAATTATCCGCTCAATCACGCGAGCGGAACAACGTCAATCTCGAGCGGTGCGATGTCGAGCAAGCCGGCGAGGGCTTACCCTCGATACTTGGGCATTTTTCCGGTGAGTGACGGGCAGGCGAACTCCGGTCGCCGCCACAATTCCACATTGCTTCGCCCCCGCTACTCTAGGACCCCGATACCGCTTCTGTCAACACCCCGCGGTAGCAAGATGCACGCTGGTGGAACCGTCTTAACACGATACTCACCGCAACCTTACGCTCTCCTCATGGAGCACGGTCCGAGCCCCGCGACCTGCGCACGGCGCAGTCGCAACAGGCCGTTCGCGGCACACTCGAAGCAACACGGCCACGTGGCAGGTTGGGCGCTAAGCTTCACGGCGCCCGACGGCATGAAGAATGTTCGTCAACAGCTAGCGACGTTCTGCGACTTTTGTTTTTCGTCAAGATGCCTCGGCGGATCGTTGTTGTCCCGCTCGCCAACGAGAATTCGCGCGCGAACGTGCACGGCCGGCGAGGCAATCGGTGCTGGTAATATCGACCAGTGAACCCCATAATCAGGGCACGCCCCATACAGATGCTCTGAATGTGAGCTGGGTTGGCGTCGCCCGAGGGGGGCGGCAGCACCCGCGGCGCCACGCTAGCTCGACTTGCCCATGGAAACGATTCTCAACCTGCTCGATCGTTTCCGGGGGACGGTGTGGCTGCTGACCTTGGCCGCCCTGGCAGCGTCGCTGTTTTTGCTGACGCGGCTGGAAATTCTCGATTCGCCCGAGCGTTGGATGCCCCGGCCGACTGTTGAAGCCTGGGGGGTATTCGACAGCCACTTCGACGTCGGCGATACGGTGGCGGTAGGTCTGCACTTTTCGCGCCCCATCACCGAAGAAGATTTGCCGCGGCTCAGCCATCTGCGCAAGCAATTTGCGGCGATTCGCGGCGTGAAGCAAGTTTACGACACGTCGCTCGTGGCCGAGCAAATCGAGGGCGTGCCCCTGATGACGCTGCTCGATCGGGCAAATCACGAGCGTTTCAACCTGTACGCCGGCGCGCTGTGGGACAATCCCGCGGTTGATGATCCGACCCGTACGCTGGTCACCGCTGTCTCTTATACACATCTGACGCTGCCGACGATCGC
>CAMFLN010000703.1 GCA_945957305.1 uncultured Planctomycetaceae bacterium
GATCGGCATACGCACCGATCGCACACATACCAAAGCCCGCATCCATTCGATTTCAACCGATCGCATGCGGCAGGCGCTCGATGCCGGGAAGATTGTCATTGCGGCCGGGTTCCAGGGGATCGACGAAGACGGCAACATCACGACGCTGGGGCGCGGCGGAAGCGATACGACGGCCGTAGCCTTGGCCGCGGTACTGGCGGCCGATTCGTGCGAAATCTACACCGACGTGGATGGCGTCTACACGACCGATCCGCGGATGCTGCCCGAGGCGCGGCGGATGCGGCAGGTGAGCTACGACGAAATGCTGGAGCTCGCCAGCCTGGGGGCCGGCGTGATGCACAGCCGGTCGATCGAGTTTGCCAAGAAGTTTTCGGTGCCGATCCATGTGCGCAGCAGTTTCAGCGACCAGCCGGGCTCGATGATTACCGTCCTGCCGGAATCGCCCGACCAGCCCGTCAGCGGCGCGACGCTGGTGAAAAACGAAGCTCGTGTGACGCTGCTCGGCGTGCCCGACCGGCCCGGGACGAGCCTGGCGCTGTTTTCGAAGATCGCGGCTAAGAATATCTCGGTCGACATGATCGTGCAGAACGTGGGGGCGGAGGCGAAAGCCGATATCTCTTTCACCGTGCCCAAGGATGAACTGCCCACGACGCTCAACGCCGTGCAAGCGGCGGCCGACGAACTGGGCGCCGAGGGTTTCAGCCAGGACGACAGCGTATCGAAAATCTCGGTGGTCGGGCTGGGCATGGCGACGCAAACGGGCGTGGCCGAGCGGATGTTCCGCTCGTTGGCCGAGGCCAAGGTGAACATCCTGATGATCACGACCAGCGAAATCAAAATCTCGGTCCTGGTCAGCCGCGAGCAGGCCGCCACCGCGTTGCGGGTTGTGCATCGCGCCTTCGAGCTGGAAAAGGAACCGCGCGCGAAGAGTGACGGCGCCACGCGAGGCGCGAGCGCCCGCGGCCCGTCGACCAACGAGATTGTGGATAACCTGAAGGGCAAGATCGTCGCTCGGCTGCACGGCATGGAAGACCTGACGATCGACGATATCCAGCTCGACGAGACCCAAGCCCGGGTCACGATCAGCGGCCTGCCCGATCAACCGGGACTGGCAGCCGAAGTCTTTGAGCGGATTGCCGCAGGGCAGATTTTTGTCGATATGATCGTGCAAAGCCTGGGTCGCGCCGGGCATGCCAATCTGAGCTTCACTGTGCCGCAAGCGCACCTGGAGCGGGCCTTGAAGGTCAGCCGCGAAACGGCCGTGCAGCTTGGCTGTGGGCCGGTTTCCAGTTCGCCCAGCGTGGCCAAACTCTCCGTCTCGGGCATTGGCATGCGCAGCCACACCGACGTGGCGATCCGCATGTTCCGCTCGCTTTCCGAAGCGGGCATCAACGTCGAAATGATCAATACGAGCGAAGTCCGCGTGAACGTGGTCGTCGACGGGGCCGCGGGAAAGAAGGGGCTGGAATGCCTGAAGCAGGCGTTTGCTGACGCAAGAGTGTAAAAAAAGCGGGTAGCCGGCAGAGGGCTGCGGGCAGTAAGAAAGTTCGTTAGCGAGTTGCCGTGCGCGGGTAACTTACGGGGCTGTTGCGATGAGTATCGGGCAAAACCCGCAGCGTGATGCGCTATCGCCTGAGATGCTGCAGCTTTTTGTGGCAGGATTATCCGGGCTTTCGCCGGAAGAAATCCGCAAAGCCAAGTCTTTGTATATCCGCAATGCGATCGCGGAGTATGAAGCGCTGACGGGGTCTTTAGGCGGCTTTCGCGTCGCTCAGGGATGCTTCATGATGATCCCCATCTTCTGGCCGATCATCTATGGTCAGAACAGGATGTTCAAAGCGCAGCAGAATCTGGCGCGCCAACGCATCAAAAATGCCGTCGACGTGTGGCGCGACGACTTGGCGGGAGAGCGCTTTGAACTCAATGGAGAGCTGCTGTAGGGCGCAGTCCCGAGGCATGCAGAGACCTTGCGGCCTTGGCTTGCGGGGGGCGGCTGTGAAATGACGAAGTCCGAGGGACGAATGTCGAAAGAAGCACGAAGGTCGAATGACCAAGGCGAAAGTCGGCGCTTCGCTCATTCGTAATTTAGATTTCTTTCGTCATTCCGATTTTGACGTTCGTCATTCTGCAACTACCCGCCCAGCACGTCATTCAGCACTTCTTCCGAGACGTAGATCGGCAGTTGCGGATCGCAGGTTACCGCCACGGCAATGGCGTCGGACGGTCGGGCGTCGACTTCGATCGTCTCTCCCTCGTGCTTGATCTGCAGCCGGGCGTAATAGGTGTGGTCCTTCAGCTCGCTGATGACCACGCTCTGGAACTCGCCGCCGAGATGCTCGGCCACGCGCACCAGCAGGTCGTGCGTTAGTGGGCGGGGAGATTCATAGCCTTTGACGCGGCGGTCGATGCTCGTGGCTTCGAAAATCCCGATCAAGATGGGGAAAGAGCGGTCGCCGTCGACTTCTTTCAGGTAGATCACTTGCTGGTCGTTGATCTCGCTGATGATGATCCGCGACAATTCCATCTGCACTGGCATGTGACGAAGCTCCGGCACTCGACTCGGTAGGCACGGCAAGAATGATGGTGCCCAGAGTTCGATTATATCGCCGAACCGCGCCGGCGAGCTAGCCAGTGGGAAAAGATCGCCAGAACTCGTTATTCGCGCTGCTCGCACGATGTTCTGAGCCGCAAAGTGTGCGGCGTGCTCTTGACGCCCGGCGAATAGCAGTTCTCAGGGCCGAGCGGCGCCGACAGGCGGAATCCATGAATTCGCCGCAAATGTGTCACCCCGCACGAGCTTGTCGGGCACTCTGCTCACGCTCGTCGTGGGCAGGTGGTAATGTCGAATGACACTCTGCACGCCCACGACGAGTGTGGGCATGGCACACATTCATTCGATCTACGTGCCGGATTCCTGGAGATTTACTTCTCCAGGCTCTCACCCTTCTCGGCCTTGCGCTTCAAGTAGTCGCACGGTTCGTAGACCGGGCCGTATTTTTTGTGCCAGGCTGCGAGTTTCTCGTAGACGTACTTGGCTCCCAGCGTGTCGGCCCATTTCATCACGCCGCCGCGATAGGCGGGGAAGCCCATGCCCATCACGCAGGCCACGTCGATGTCCGAGGGTCGAATCGCGATTCCTTCGTCCAGGCACCGGCACGCTTCGTTCACTACGCCGAACAGCACG
>CAMFLN010000704.1 GCA_945957305.1 uncultured Planctomycetaceae bacterium
GGAAGGATTCAACTGCCGCCGCAACCAGGCCACCGTGGGGCTGCCCAATAACGATTCGCGAAAGACAACCGCCGCAGCGGATACCTCTTTCATCGCGGCCGGAAATTCGGGAGAGGCGGGTCCCGTCGTGGCCAGCTGCGCAACCAAATCATGCAAACTCTGCCAACTGGCGGCGATATGCTCGCGCGCCTCCGCAGTGAAACTGTCATCAGCGCGCAAGGGACCACCGAGCGCTAATTGTCGGTGTAGCGCGTCCAAGTTCGCGTCGAGGAACTGGATCAGCTTCTGCATTTCCTCGGGAGTCTGATTGTGCAGGTTGACACCGTCATTGAGTTCGTCGACTTCGGCGGCTACCAGTTCCACCGTTTGCTGGACAGCGGGGTCCGGCATTTCCAGGTGAAACTCGCGACGCATCTCGCTCAGGCGTTCGCGCACAACTTCCGGGTCCAGTTCCGTCGCCAGGGCAAAGGCCTCGGCGGCGGCGCGCGTCAGGATCAGCAATGTCGGAATCAGGACGATCAACAGGATCGCCGCGGTCGTCAGGCCCGCCGCCACCCGATCATGCCCGTCGAGCCGTGAAAGAAACCATTTGTGCAAGGGGCGAAAGATGACCACCATGACCAGTGCCAGGAACATGGGAAGCAGGAAGCTGGACATGACCATGAACGACAGTGCTCCGACCAAGACTACGATGGTCACGAGCACCACGAACGACACGATACGCGACATGAAAATCCTGCTCCTTGCGCCGTCTTGGCGGACTGAGTCCTGGTATTGTACAAAAGCGACACCGAGCCGCGCACTCCTCGGATGGGAAAAGTCCAACCACGAACCAGATAGTCCACGAGATTCGCGATGACCACCGGCCACCGCCGCGCCAAAAAACTTGTTACGCTCGCGGTGAAAATGCTGGTCGTGGCGGTCATCCTGTGGGGCATGCAGCGCACAGTTCGCGCGGCGCTCGATGATTTAGCAGAACAACAGTGGAGCGTGACCTCGCTACGGCCCGCTTGGCTGGTCCTCTCAGGAGTGTTCTATCTCGGCGGCTTGCTCCCCTCGGCGTTGTTCTGGCATCGACTTTTGCTGCTCTTCGGTCAGTCCGCCCCGCTATCCCGCACGATTCGTTCCTGGTACGTGGGAAGCCTGGGGAAATACGTGCCAGGCAAGGCTACGGTCATCGTGCTGCGCACGGCGCTGCTACGGCGAGACGGGGTCGGCATCGCCATCTCGACCGCCACGATCTTTTACGAAACGCTGACCACAATGGCTGTCGGCGCCTTCGTCGCGGGCGCCATCTTGCTTGTGACGATGCACCATAATTGGAAGCTCGCGCTCTTCTCGCTGGCGCTCATGGCCGTAGCGGGGGCTCCGACAATTCCGGCGATCTTCAAACGTCTGGCGCGGCTGGCCGGTATCGAGCGCGCGGCGCCGGCCGCGATTGATCGATTGGATCATTTGGGATCGCGAGGTCTGGCTCGGGCTTGGGGCGAAATCGCTGTCGGATGGTGCCTGGTCGGCTTGAGTATTTGGGCCTCGTTGTGCGCGATCGACGGAGAGTCGTCGCATACCGTGCCCGCGGAGATTGCTCTGGCGATCGCGGCGGGCGCACTTTCGGTCGTCGCGGGTTTTGTTTCCTTCATGCCGGGCGGATTAGTGGTGCGCGACGCCGTGATGCTGGAACTGCTGGCTCCGACGGTCGGCAAGGGCTCTGCGCTGGTCTGCGCAGTGGTCGCCCGGCTGGTTTGGCTACTGTCCGAAGTAATGATTTCGATTATCCTATACTTCATCAATGGCCAGCCGCGGCGCGACATCGGAACCGACCGATAGCGTGCCGCACGACTGCCCGATGCTGCCTGCCGCTAACGCGTTTCTTGCCCCGCCAACGCGAACCGAGTTGCCCGTATGCTGTCCGCCGTGATTCCCGTCTTTAACGAGGTCGACAGCCTGACGGCGCTACACGGCGAATTGTCCCAGGTCGCGGCGGCAGAAAAGATCGATCTGGAAATCATCTTTGTCGATGATGGTTCCTGCGACGGCTCGTGGGAAGTAATTAACCGCTTGGCGCAGGAAGATTCGCGTGTTCACGGAATTCGCTTCCGGCGCAATTTCGGCAAGGCCGCGGCGCTGAGCGCCGGTTTTCGTGCGGCGCGTGGCGAACGGATCGTCACGCTCGATGCCGACCTGCAAGACGACCCTCGCGAGATTCCACGCTTCCTGGCGCACATGGATGTCGGCTTCGACGTCGTTAGCGGTTGGAAACAAGTGCGCCACGACCCCTGGCATAAAGTGCTCCCCTCACGTGTCTTTAACTGGATGGTGGGGGTCGTTACGGGCGTCCGTTTGCATGACCACAATTGCGGGATGAAATCGTACAAGCGTGAGATCTTTGAAGAGGTACGCTTGTACGGCGAATTGCATCGTTTTGTGCCGGTCTTGGCGCATGCCCGTGGCTTCAAAGTGAGCGAGGTTGTCGTCAACCATCGACCGCGCAAGTTCGGACATTCGAAGTATGGCGTGCGCCGCATTGTGAAGGGTTTTCTCGATCTGCTCACCGTCAAATTCCTGACCGGGTTTGGACAGCGGCCGCAGCACTTGCTGGGCACACTGGGCTTGTGCTGCTTTATGCTGGGCGGTTTGGGCTTGTCCTACCTGGCGATCTACTGGTTGGCCGCGCGCGTGTTTCCCGAGTGGGGATTGCTGCCGTTGCATCAGCGCCCAGCGACGTTGTACTCGGTGGGGGCGCTTTTGCTCGGCGGCCAGCTGATGTCGATTGGTTTTCTCGCCGAATTGATTACCGCCTACCATGGCCGCGACGCCGACACCTACTCGGTCGCCGAAGAAACGCCCGCGCGCGAGCACGCGGCTGGAAAGAGCCTGCATGAACGCTCCGCCTGACGACGTTTCGGCCCGATTGCGCTGGGGTGTTTACTGGTTGCTCATCGCAATTGCCACCGGCGGGATCCTGGGGCGGATGCTGGCTGTCAACTCGGTCGATTTCATCCGCCTCGAACAACATCTGAAGCGTGAGAATCGCAAGGATTGGGCCAAGCAGCGCCCTTTTCTCAGCGCCAATGATCGCAGCCGTTGGGCCACCGTCCGCGCGCTGGTCGAACACGGCACCTATGCCATCGACGACATCGTGTCGCAGCCCAACTGGGACACGATCGACATGGTCAAGCAT
>CAMFLN010000705.1 GCA_945957305.1 uncultured Planctomycetaceae bacterium
CGTAGAGCAGCGTAAAGGCGCTCACACTCAACCAGCCGGTGCTTGGCGTCTCGGCCCACAGCCGTCGCGCAATCAAAAGCGCGCTTGCGGCGAATGACACGAAGCACAAAACGCGATAAGCCCAAAGCGTGGCTTCGTAAGAGCTTTGCCCTGTCACAAAGCTGCACAGGGCCAGCCCCAGTACGTTGATCGGCGAAGTGAAACCGTGAAGTCGCTCGCCGGGATTGAAGACCAGTCCCTCGCCGCGCAGCAGGTTCTCGGCGTGCCGCAGCGTGATGAACGAATCTTCCCAGATTTGATCCGTATAAAGCGAAAACGCCAGCGGCGTGATTAGCGAGGCCACGACCACCGCGATCGCCAGCGGGCGGGGCATCGGAACAGAGCGTTCCGTGGGGGACGCCGCAGCCGGCTTGCTCACGCGCGCGCTCGAAGAACGGTTCATTTCCGGTGCCGCCTGCAAGTTCCGCGCGCGCTCAGCGCGATGCTACGACCGACCAGCCGCCAAAGTGGCACAGCGGCCTGCCCTGCTGCAAAACACGATGTTGAATCAGCCGCTATTTCGGAGCGAGGATGCACGTGATGCGCCGCCCTTGCTGGCTGGGTGGCGACTCGACCTTGCCAATGTCCTCGAGGCTGGTGAGCACCTGCTTGATCACGCGTTGTCCTTCTTCTACGTGAGCCAATTCACGGCCACGGAAGACGACGGACACGATCACCTTGTCCTTGTGCGCCAAGAACTCGCGAGCCCGCGACACCTTGACCTCGATATCGTGATCGCCGGTTTTCGGCCGAACACGGATTTCTTTGATCTTGCTATGGTGCGCCTGGCTGCGGTGCTGCCGCTTCTTCTGCTGGTACTTGAATTTGCCGAAGTCCATGATGCGGCACACAGGGGGCCGCTCATTCGGTGCCACCTCGACCAGGTCGAGACCTGCCTCGCGGGCTGCTGCCAGCGCTTGCTCGGTCGGAATGATTCCTAGCTGTTCACCTTCGGCAGAAATAACCCGAATCGGAGTGATACGGATTTGTTCGTTCACGCGCTGTGACTTTTCGATCGCAGAACTCCTGCTTCTTTGACGTCGATATCAAAAACGTGCGCTGCGAGCAGCGCACACAATTCCTTAGTATCTCGTATCGCACGGACCATCGTCAACTGCCGAAACCGTAAGGTCGTGCCTTTCAGCCACAGCCCGCCGTCGACCGAATCCCATGGCATACGGGCAACGGAACCCGAAGTTACGGCTAGTCCTACAGTTTTTCGAGATTCCACCAATGCAATCTTAGCCCACAGACCAAACGCCGGCCGCGGAAATCAATATTCATTCGAGCCACCGCGTTCGCCCAAACCGGCCGATGTTTTGACCACCTGGCGAATCGTTTTGGCCGATACCTCGGTCTGCAGCTTTTCGAGAGCCGCGGCGACGGGCATGGCTCCCAGGTCTCCCGCCAATCGGTCGCGCACCGAGACGTTCCCCTCAGCCGCATCGCGCTCGCCAACGACAAACATGTACGGAATCAACTTAAGCTGAGCGTCACGAATCTTGGCACCCAATTTTTCCGCCCGGTAATCTCCGGTCACGCGTAGCCCCGCTTCGCGCAATTTGCGTTCGACTTCTCGGCCGTAATCTTCCGCCTTCTGCGTCACGGTCAAGACGCGCACCTGCTCGGGCGCCAGCCACAGCGGAAACGCCCCGGCAAAGTGCTCGATCAACACCCCGATAAATCGCTCCATCGAGCCGAGCGGCGCCCGATGGATCATCACAGGCCGATGCGGCTTGTTGTCGGGCCCGATGTATTCCAGCGCAAAGCGCTCTTCGCTCGGCAGGTTGTAGTCCAGTTGCACGGTCCCCAATTGCCATTCGCGGCCGATACAATCGGTGACCACGAAATCGACCTTCGGTCCGTAAAACGCTGCTTCACCAAGTTCCGGTGTGCAGCCGGGCAGGTTCATGTCGCGGGCGACCTTCTCGATCGCGGCTTCGGCCTTGGCCCAACTCTCGGCTTTGCCGACGTACTTGTCGCTGGCCGGGTCGCGGAAGCCGAGGCGGACTCGATAATCCTCCAGGCCCAAAGTTTTCAGCACCAACTGCGCCATCTCGATGCAGTTGCGGAACTCTTCGCCGACCTGCTCCTCGGTGCAGAAGATGTGCGCATCGTCCTGTGTAAACCCGCGCACACGTGTCATACCGCCCAGTTCGCCCGACTTTTCATAGCGATAGACCGTGCCGAATTCGGCCAGCCGCACGGGCAACTCGCGATAGCTGCGCGGTTTGGACTTATAAATCATCACGTGGTGCGGACAGTTCATCGGCTTCAGCAAATAGCGCTCGCCTTCCTCCATTTCGATCGGCTTGAATTGGCTGTCCGCGTAGTAGGGATAATGCCCCGAGATCTGATACAGCTCGACGCGGCCGATGTTGGGCGTATAGACCGGGTCGTAGCCGCGTTTGATCAATTCGTCGCGGACAAAACCTTCGAGCTGCCCGCGGATGATCGCCCCGCGCGGCAACCAGAGGACCAGCCCCTGCCCCACGGTGGGGTTCACGGTGAACAGTTCCAATTGCTTGCCGAGCACGCGGTGGTCGCGGCGTTTGGCCTCTTCGACCTGGGTCAGGTAGGTGTCGAGTTCTTCCTTGGTAAACCAGGCGGTGCCGTAGAGACGTTGCAACTGTTGATTGCTGGCGTCCCCCTTCCAATACGCGCCGGCGACGCTCAAGAGCTTGAAGGCGCCGATTGCGCCCGCGCTGGGAATGTGCCGGCCCCGGCAAAGATCAATGAACTCTCCCTGCCGGTAGAACGACAGGTTGCTCTGGTCGGCCAGGCCCGTCTCGATGTGCTCGACTTTCAAGGTTTGCGCCAAATCGCGACAAACCTTGATCGCTTCGGCGCGCGGCACTTCGAGACGTTCGAAGGCCTCGTCGGCCTTGATGATCTTGGCCATTTCGGCCTCGATTTTCGGAAAGTCCTCTTCGCTCAGCTTATGCGGCAGATCAAAATCGTAATAAAAACCGTTGTCGATCGTCGGGCCAAAGGCCAGCTGCACCCCCTCGAACAAACGCATTACAGCCCGGGCCATGACATGCGCGCACGAATGCCGCATGATCCGCAGCGCTTCGGGGTCCTTGCGCGTGAGCAGCTTGAGAGACGCCTCGCCCGCGGCGGGGAGCGGGGTTACGG
>CAMFLN010000706.1 GCA_945957305.1 uncultured Planctomycetaceae bacterium
GCCGTGGGTGTACTTCACGGGATCGTTGTGAGTAGCGCCGTCATAACGCCACAAAAACCAGAACAGCAGCACCTCGGTGGCCACGAAGACCAGCCCGGTCAGCACCAAAATAAAGGTCCACAGATGGTCGATCTGGTGACCGTGCTCGGAAACGTCGCGCGGCATCCAGTAGCCAGCGCCGGGCGCCCAGAGGAACACGGCGACGCCAAGGATCGGCACCGTCAGAAACAGCAAGCTCCAGAACCTACCCACGATCGTCCTCCAGCAAACGCGCCTTGCGGCTGTTAGGTATCACGCTCACGTGCGCCGCGCGGTTGTATTGATTTACAGTTGCGTTGATTTACTCGTGCCAGGAATCGAGTCCCGCCAAACGCCCCTTGCCCACCTGCGGATCGCTCAGCCGGTCATACGGCAGCGAACGAACATAATCGACGATGTGCCAAATTTCTTCGGGCGTCATACCGCTGGGATTGCTGGCGTCGGCGCCACCTTGCGGCATCGGCGTGCCGTTGATGCCGGCAAAAATGCGGCGATACAAATCGACCGGACGGCGTCCGAAGCGGTAGATGCCCAACCGCAAATTACGCGGCGCCACCTGTTGTTGCGGTAGCAGCCATTTGCGCTCTTCGGCGATCAGCTTCGCCTGCAAATCGCTGAGCGACTCGTTGCGCTCCTTGCGATCCTCGATCTTTTCGGCGTCGGCAATCTTCTTCGACAAGTCGGCGAATTGCTTCACCTTGTTCCAATCGTCAAACAGCAATTCCTCGCTGCCGTCACCCAGCGCTGTCGGACCGTGGCACTTGGCACACTGCGCCTTGGCCCCGCGGAACAACTCGGCCCCCTTGGCCACCGATTCGGCCAGTTGCTCATGCGTATCGACGGGCGGGCGATCGGGGGGCGTGACGATCATCGACTCGGCCTGGGTCCATGATTCGGCAACCGGCGTGATGTACTCGGCGGCCAGTTCGGTCAAGTTGGCTGTCTTCAGATCGATCGGGTCCCCTTCGTCCAGGGCCTTGATCAGGAGCATCTGTTCGACCTGGCCGCGAATGCTCAAATACTTCACATATTCGGCAATCGCGTCGATCTCATCGTCCGGCAGCAGCAGGAACGAAGGCATCGCGGTGCCGGCGATTCCTTCGTGCAGGATGCGGCGCAGATCGTCGTTAGTGGGCTTGGCGGCGCGGACGGTGCTCTTGAACTTGAACGCCCCGGTGCGGTAATCGCGGGGATAGGGATTCAAGAAAGCCGCCGTCGGCCCGGCGCCATCCCCCGAAATGCCGTGGCAGTGAGCACAATGCTGGCGATAAAGTCCGCGCTGTTGGCCGGTTTTGTCCGCCCCTTCGTGCATGCCCGCTGCACCGGCGGCAAGCTTGATCTTGCGCGGGTCAAGCGCTGTTTCCGGCATGATGTACGGATCGTCAGGCGAACCAAACATGGCGTAGAGGATCGTCGAGACCCCCTTGAGCGCCGTTAGGTTCTGTTCCTTGGCGTCACGCTGCGCCTGATCCTGCTCGCTTCCGGTGAGGACAAAGTCCTGCGGGTCGCGCCCTTGTAGGTTGAGGCGAAAAGCGGGGGCCTCGATCTTCGTGCAGCCGACGAGCACCGGCACAAACAGGAGCAGCGCGGCACAACCACGCGCCCGCAGCCAGTCGTATGAACTTAGCATCATATTCGAATCTCGATGAACGCGCGAACTCAATGAAACGCGGTGGCCGGAACTTCGATCGCGGCGAGATCTTCTTCGCCGTCGGCCGGCACCTTTAGTTTGAAACGTCCCTTGCTCCAACCACTCTTGGCTTCCAATCCACCCGGCGATTGTTCATGCCACACCTGGAACTCGATCTCTTCCCCGGCCGGCAGGTTCTTGATCTCGAACGTGCCGTCCGGCTTGGTTACCGCGATGTACGGGTCGTCGCGGGCGATGATGTAGCCCTTCATCCAGGGATGAATGCTGCAGGTGGCCGCGGCCGGAGAATTCATCGCGCGGCTGAACTTGTAAGTCACCGACGAGTTGGGCTGCAGCAGCGGGTTGGCGGGCGTGTTGCCGCCTCCTGGATCAAAGCTCGTGTTGTGGGATACCGGATCGCTGTTCTTGATCTCGAGCGTGTCTTTCACCTGCGTGGCAAAGACGTGACTCAGGAACAAGCACCCCTTTTGATCGAACACCGGCGGCGCCGCTTCCGCCGGGGCAGCGCCGTCCTCGGGCTTGAATACCCGCGAGACCTTGCGGGCAAAGATCACGACGTTGGCGATTCCCTTGTTCGAGGGATCGACGACCAGCTGCTGGTTGGGAACCTGCTGGCCGCAGACCGCCCCGTCTTTGCCGGCAGTGGACAGAAAGCTGGGGCTCGGGGGATCGCCGCCGTAGACAAACTTGCCCTTGAGCGTGCCCCAGCCCGTGCCGGTCGGCTGCGCGGCGGCCTGAGCGTCACCCGCGGCGGCGGCACCGCCGCCAGCTCCCTTGCGCAGGTCGCGCGCCAGGTTGATGTTGGGGCTATCGTCAATGGCCACCGCTTGCCGGCAGCCAGACGAACTGACCAGCGCCAAGCCGACGGTCAAAACCAGCATTATCGCGACAGAACGTGTCACGGCATTCCTCGACAACGGTTTACTTGGTGAACAACTTCGGTTCCAGCTTGATCACGCCCAGGTCGTTGTCCCCTTCCTTGATGTCCAGGGTGACGCGTCCCTTGGGCCAGGCCTTGGTGTCAACGTTGCCGGCCTTCTCCTGCCACACCTGGAATTCCAGCTTGCCGACCGGCAGGTCCTTGATCTCGAACTTGCCGTCCGCGCTCGACACTGCGAAGTACGGATTGTCACGCGGCAAGACCAACGCCTTCATCCACGGATGAATATTGCAAGCCACGGGCTGCGGAATCACTTGTGCCCGCGTGTACTTGTACGTCGCTTCCTTGCCGGCCGAAATCAACGGGTTGGTTCCCTGCCCGCCAACTTCCGTCACATTACTGTTGTGCGAGAACGGATCGGAGTTCTTCACTTTCAAGGTCTGCGTGACCAACAGCGGCAGAATGTGCGGCTCGAAGCGGCAATTCTTGTTGTCCAATTCGATCGTGTCGGCCGGCTTGTCAAGAGCATGATTGTCCTTCACGTTTTTCGAACGGCAGAAAATGTCGACGTCCTTGATGCCGCCATCGGGGCCGACGACCAAGGC
>CAMFLN010000707.1 GCA_945957305.1 uncultured Planctomycetaceae bacterium
CGTCGCGTATATACGCAGCTTTCTCATCCGAACCCACGATACCAACGACCCGGCAGCCAGAGATCTTCGCGATCTGGCCCACGACCGCGCCGACCGCGCCCGAGGCGGCGGACACAAGCACGGTTTCACCGGGCCGGGGTCGACCAATTTCCAGTAGTCCGAAATAGGCCGTCAGTCCGGGCATCCCCAACACGCCCAGCGCCGTCGAAATGGGGGCCATCGCCGGATCGACCTTCGTAACACCGGCGCCATTGGAAATGGCGTGCGATTGCCAGCCAAAGTTCGGCCCCACGACGACATCTCCCACCGCAAACTTCGAGTGCTTTGACTCGATGACCCGGCCCACCCCGCCGCCGACCATGACTTCGCCCGGCTTGACGGGCGTGGCGTAGCTTTTGGCGTCGCTGAGCCGCCCGCGCATGTAGGGATCGAGAGAAAGATACAAAAGTTGCACCAGGAATTGCCCCTCGCGTGGTGACTCGAGCGGCACCTGTTCAAGCCGGAAGTTGGCTTCGCTCGGATAGCCGGTCGGCCGTGAAACAAGCACAATTCGCCACAATGATTCACTCTGCACAAAACATTCTCCGGATTGATTTGCCGGCAGAATCGCCGGGCGCGAGTTGCAAGGATCGGAAATGCGCCCACAATCTAACCGACCGTCTGGCGGCTGCCAATGAATTTGCGGTTGCCGCGCAGTGCCGGAACTGGACTCGCTTTATAGCTTTGTGAAATGCCGATTTCCTGGATGCTCAATTAATGACCGAATTCCTCGACATCCATCTAGCCAGCGACGCCGAGCGTTGCCGCGCACATGAGAATTGTCACGACGTTTGGTCGCTCGGCCTTCCCTTGGCGGAACATGTGGCCCGCCGCGAGGATTCGGCGCTTCACCGTCGCGCGCGGTGGATCGTAGGCTGTTTGAACGGCCAGGTCGTGGCGGCCCTGGCGAGCCATCCTTTGCGAGTGAAATTGCATGGCCGCTCGCTGCCGGGGATCGGGATCGCTTCGGTGCATACTCTGAACGCCTTTCGCGGCCAGGGCATCGCCCAGCGCCTGATTCGCTGGGCCGAATCGTACGAGCAGTTGCAAGGCGCGCGATTCAGCGCATTGTTTTGTGACATCGAACCGCGCTATTATGCGCGGTTGGGTTATATCCTCTGTCCCTCGCACATTGGTACCGCGGCGGCGGCTCCATGCGAAGTTGACAGCGGCTTCAGCCTGCGGGTGGTGGGCGCCAATGAAGTCTATGGCCACCGCATCCCACGGCTGGCCGAGATTTACGATTCCGACCATGGACGAAGAGCCCTGGCCATCGAGCGCACAGCGGACTACTGGGAGCATTTGGCGGAACGGAAACCAACGGCGGAAAACTTCTGGCTCAATTCCGAGGGTGGAGACGAATGTGGTTATCTTTGCGCACGCACGGCTGACCGCGGCCTGGTGATCGAGGACCATGCCGTCCGCGACGGTGCCCCGACGCTGCGCACGGCGCTGTTACGTTTGGCGATCGACTTAGCCCATGAGCGCGGCTTGTCTCAAGTCATGGGGTGGTTGCCGGCCGAGCCTCCGGCCGAGGAACTTTTCACGCTCAGTCCGCGAAAGACAGAAATCACGATGGTGAAATCGCTGGACATGGCGATCACCCTCGACGATGAGGCGATTCGCTCTACCGATTGGTGGCAGGAGATCGACCACGTCTGAGGTGATCGCCCACCACGCCGCTACGCATTTGCGTACTCACATTCGCCCGCCTCTCCAGAAGCTCGGCCAGACGCCCACCCCCTAAGAGTCAGGGCGTTTCGGCACTTTGGACCGATTTTCCGGTCGATTTTTCCATTTTTGTGTGAATTTACGAAACCTTGGGCGACGGGGCGGTGATTATACTCGGGTAAGGCGTTCGCACCAGCGACGCCGCCACGCTAACACCGTGGCACAAAGTTTTGGCGGTATTTTTTTGGCCCACGAGTCGCTAATGCACTCTCGTTGAAAATCGCTCCTGTCGCCGGTCATCGGCGGCAACAACTTGCGGCGTTGTGACCGCATGGTTTGGCGATTTTCCCCAGCTTGGGCCCCCGCAGGTCGCGGTTTTCGCTGCCGTCGCGCTGCAATTCGCGACATCCGGCATCGATCGAGGCAACCGTCGATTTCGGCAATCCACTTGGCTCTTTGCGCACAAAGTGCCGCGAAGTGGTTGGACCGCAAGGCCCGCATAGCAGCACGAGACCGCTCATGCACGCTGGCACAACGAGAAGCATTGCCATGCACGCCACACAGGAACACCAGGCTCACGATTCGCACCTTGGAAACAGAGAAGCACACGATGATTCAACGCACGCTTGTTCGATTAATTGCGCCAGCGCTCCTGCTGGCGCTCGGCACCGGCACGGCTCGCGCCACGCTGCTTTCCGACCTGCTCAGCCCCGGGCAGAGCATCCAGGTTGGCGACCTGCTCTTCGATAACTTCAGCTACTTGCAAACCGGCGACATGCCGTCCGCCAATGCGGTCAATGTCACCTCGTTTACATCGCTCTCCGGCGAAAACGGCCTGCATTTTCAGGGAGCATTCACTGATTTCTTTGGCAACAATGGTTCGGACGCGCTCATCACCTACCGCGTCACGGAGTTGACTCCCGGCGCCAGCATCATCGGGGCGACTCTCACCGGTGTGCCGACTGTTCTCGGTGGCGGCGGTATCATCAGCGCCACAGGCAGCTTCCTGCCGAACGATCCTTCGACGACGCTGAGCATCTACAGCATTCAGCCGGGCGTGACACAGAATTCGGCAAGTGTCTCGTTCGTGGATGCCTACACGTCGCTCAACGTCCAGGACAGTGTGCTCGCCTTCTCGCGAGATGGCGTCGCCGCCATGTCGTTTTTCACGGCAACCTTTCGCACCACGACCGTCCCGATTCCCGAACCAGCAAGTCTGACGCTGCTGGGCATCGCCGTAGGCACACTCGGTTGGCGCCGACTGCGACGCAAGAAGGCCTAGCGACAACCGGCAATCCGCCAGCGAATTCGTTGCGCCAAAAAAACAGCCCGCTGTGCCACGAAGGACAAGAAGTCCCTCCCGGCACAGCGGGCGTTATTGCTTTTTATTCAAATGGAAGCCACACGGGCAAAACCCGCGGCACACTATCTACTGACCACCGGCTACGAGCTACTTTCTTC
>CAMFLN010000708.1 GCA_945957305.1 uncultured Planctomycetaceae bacterium
CCCCCCAACTACACTTACGCGATCGTCGGCAGCGTCAGATGTGTATAAGAGACAGTTCCTGAAGATTGGCTCAGCTTCACGAGCTAACTCGGCAACGAGAATTCTGCCCGCTCGCGGCTGCAGGAGATTCGCTCTTGGCCCGGGCTGCCCTTATTGCGGCGTGCCACTGGCGTCAGCGCGGACCTGCTCGACCGGAGTTTTATGCGGGGGCAAATGCCCATTGCTGCCGGCGCGATTGGGGGAGGGGCCGATGATGGCTTCGATTTCTTTCTCGTCGAGAATCTCGCGTTCACACAGGCGCTGCGCCATGCCGTCGAGCTTGTCGCGATGCTCTTCCAAAAGCTGCCTTGCGCGATCGGCGGCCGCGTGCAGAATCCGCGAGACCTCTTCGTCGATGACGTGCGCCGTATGCTCGCTGAACTCGCGTTGCTCGTGGAACTCCTTGCCGAGAAACGGATGCTCTTCGCTGGTGCGATACGCGACCGGTCCCAGCCGTTCGCTCATGCCCCAATGAGTGACCATGCGCCGCGCCAATTGCGTGGCGCGTTTCAGGTCGTCTTCGGCGCCTGCGCTATATTCATTGAATACCAATTTCTCGGCAGCGCGACCGCCGAGCATGAACACCAGCCGCGCGTGCAATTCTTTTTCGCCAATGTTCAGGCGGTCTTCTTCAGGCAGCAGTTGTGTCACGCCCAGAGCGCGGCCGCGCGGAATAATCGTGACCTTGTGCAAGCGATCGGCTCCCGGCACGATCCAGGCCAGCAAGGCATGGCCCGACTCGTGATAGGCCGTCATTTCTTTCTCTTTGCCGGTGAGGACTTCTTCTCGCTTCGGCCCCATCAAGACCTTGTCGCGGGCCGTTTCGAAATCGTCCATGGTGACTTTGTCTTTGCCGTGCCGCGTGGCCCATAGCGCCGCTTCGTTGACCAGATTACGAATATCAGCGCCCGTCAGGCCGACCGTGCCGCCGGCCAGGCGTTCGAGATCGACGTCGTCGGCCAGCGGCACATCGCGGCAATGCACTTTGAAAATCGCCACGCGCGCCTTCAAGTTCGGCCGATCGACTGTCACGTGCCGATCGAAACGTCCGGGCCGTAACAAGGCAGGATCGAGGACGTCCGGACGATTCGTGGCGGCCAGTACGATCACGGCTTCGCTGGGGCTAAAACCGTCCATTTCGCTGAGGATCTGGTTCAGCGTCTGTTCGCGCTCGTCATGCCCCCCGCCCAGGCCTGCGCCGCGAATGCGACCCACGGCATCGATCTCATCGATAAAGAGGATGCAAGGAGCGGCTTCCTTGGCCGTCTTGAACATGTCGCGCACACGTCCGGCGCCCACGCCCACGAACATCTGAATAAACTCGGAACCCGAGATCGAGAAGAACGGGACATTGGCTTCACCCGCCACGGCCTTGGCCAACAAGGTTTTGCCGGTGCCCGGCGGACCCATCAGCAGCGTCCCCTTGGGAATGCGTCCGCCGAGTCGCTGAAATTTCTGTGGGTTCTTCAGGAACTCGACGACTTCGGTCAGGTCCTGCTTGACCCCTTCGAGCCCGGCGACGTCGGCAAAGGTGATCCGCTTCTTGCCGCTCTCATAACGTTTGGCCGGACTCTTGCTGAAACCTGACAAGATGCCGCCGCCGAGAAACTGATCGCGAGCCCGCCGATACATGACCCACATGACGACCAGCAACAAGACCGTCATGCCGAGATAAAACAGCATCAGCGTCGCGGTGCCGTCGGTCCCTTCGTCGGCATCGTAACGCTGCCCTAGTTTCTCAGTCATCAGCCGCTCGAGATCCTGTCCGGCCAGGGGACTGACGTCGGTATAAAATTCTTGCTGCAACGGCGTCGCGGACTTTTTGCCGGCAGAGGAATCGGCGGGGGGCGCCTCGGGAATGGTCTTGAAACGCCCACGGATCTTGGCGCCGTTGACGCGAGCTTCGGCAATGTTGTCTGCCTTGAGTTGCTCGACAAAGAAGCCGTAGGGAATGCGCGAGCGGCGCGTCTGATCCCCGGTGAAGTAAAACACCGCCATTAGAAAGGCAGCCACCAAAGGCAACATGAGCCAGAAAGCGGCCGGTCGGGGACGCTGCTGATTCGGTTTTTGCGCGGCGGGGGGACCGCCAGGAACGCGCTGCTGATCCATGCTCTCAAGGCCTCTTCAAGAAAAATGCGCCGGCGGAGTCACCGCAGCGGCTGCGTTCGTGCGCGAGCTACCGGCGTGCACGAATCGGCACGACTGACTGCCCTTCATCGCGGCGAAATTCGCGATCCCAGTCGAGGGCGTCGGGGGGCGACCTGGGGAGCGTGTGATGATCTCCGTTGCATCAATTCTAGCCGTACGACAGGCGTGCGGCTGCTGCAACCTAAGAACACAATACCGTACAACCAAGGCCATACCGCCAGTACCTGGCCGAATTGTACCGCATAGACCGATTGATTTCGATCCGGTCGGACAGGCAGACTGGCAAAATCCCCCCCGTGTTGTGCGGTTGGACAATCCTTTGCCAACCGCTGGACCAGTCCCCCCGGTAATGTCCATAATCACGTCTGGGTGGGCGCTGCAAATTGTGCACGCCTGTCGCGGCTTCGGACCGCCTGGCGGCGGGTTCGCGGAAAAACTGCAGGGAGAACGGCGCTGATGCGGTTGGAACTGCTATCAAATGACGGATCGGTCGCTCACTTTGCCGCTTCTGGACGGATTACTCAAGACGCCTTCCAGCAAGAGGCGGAACCGCTGGCGGAGCAACTTGGCGAAGCGGTTTACACCGACCGCGTGCTTCTCAGCCTGCAGGGAGCCGACTACCTCGACTCGCGCGGCGTCGGCTGGTTGTTGAAATGCCATCGCCGTTTCCGCAAGGAGGGGGGAATCTTGGTCGTCCATTCGATCCCCACGGTCATCATGGACGTCTTGAAAGTGTTGCACATGGACGAGGTCCTGAATCTCGCCTGCGACGAGCAAGCTGCGCGCAGCCTGGCGATGGCGACTCATGACTCTTGAACCTGTGCGACGAGGCGCAGTAGCCGTAATTCCTGTGGACCAGCGATTGCTGGTAATTCGTCGTGCCGCCCATGTGACAGCCCCCGGCCGGTTTTGTTTTCCCGGCGGCGGCATCGAAGCGGGCGAGTCGGAAGAGCAAGCCCTCACCCGCGAGCTGTGGGAGGAGT
>CAMFLN010000709.1 GCA_945957305.1 uncultured Planctomycetaceae bacterium
TTCCATTACCGATTGCCGCGCCGTTGACGTGCGTCGCAGGCAAGATGCAATACGGAGTGCTTGTCAGAAGCACCTCAGTGGCGGACATCAGATCGGCGACGGTCAACATGCGCGTGCGAATGGGGACTTTTCCTCCCGCAAGTTCGCAGGTCACTGCCAGGCTAATGCCAGGAAGGATCGCCGAGCCTGGCGGCGAGACCAGGCCTTCCTCCACGCGATAGACGAGTATGTTGGCCGTTGATGTTTCTAAGACGTGCCCTGCAAGATCCAGCATTAATGCGCGTGCGCCGGGGTGCGCGCGTTGTGCTTGCTTGTCAGCCAGGTAGTAGTGCATCCGGCTGCGGCATTTGATGTCGACGGGCCAGCACTCGGCTGGGACCTGGCGGTTTTGGGGAGTCGCCAGCATCTCTCCGATGTTGTACTTGTCGCGCCACAATTGAAACGGCAGCGGGTAGGTATGCATGCCGACCGTCGGACCCGAGGACTTCACTCCGCGTCCGGCGAGCGTGGCATAGGGGCCGGGCGTGACGAACAGGGAAACGCCCAGATCGTCACCGGCGGCGAGCAAGGGATGATTGCGAGCGACAAGTTCCTCGGCAGCGGCCGCCAGTTCAGCAAACGACTGAGGAATCGTGATCTCCACGACATTCAACGAATGTGTCAGCCGCGCCAGGTGTTCTTGCACTCGAAATAAACGCCCACCAAAGGTGCGCATCTGCTCCGAGACCGTCGCCCCCAAAATGAAGCCGGCATCATTGATGGATAATCGTGCCTGGCTCTGCGGCACAAATTGTCCGTTGAAATAGGCGACTGGTTCTCGAGATTCGATCGACATCGCACAGACCTGACGGAGGACAAGATCGCTAACGCGGCACGGCGCCAGGTTGGTTCTGCTGAGGGGGATTGCCCGGCGCGGGGGGAGCTTGCTGCGCGGGAATCGTTCCTGGCGCTACCTGGCCTGTCAATTGCTGGAAAAACTCCGCCGCCTGGGCACGCAGCGCCCATTCCGCGGGCGCGACTGCCAGGGCCTTACGCAAATCGTTCACGGCGGCGGGAATTTCGCCGCGCCGCCGATAAAGCTCCGCGCGCATCAAGAGTGCGTCGGGCAGTTGGGCATTCAGAAAGAGGGCCTTGTCCAAATCGACCTGAGCCGCCTCGATGTTACCTTCGCCCAGCATCAAAGACGCGCGACCGACGTAAGCCTCGGCAAACTGGTCGTCGAGTGCCAGTGCCATGGTGTAACCCCATACTGCGCCTTGGCGATTCCCCTGCCGCAACATTGCCTGGGCAGATCGGAAGTAAGTTCCTGGCTGCAAGTCGGGCGGCGGATCACGATAGTTGTCGATCTGCGTGTACAGATAGCGAATGGGTACCTTGAAAGGCCACAATACGTGTTCGGCGGGAAACAACAGGTTCGCCGCCAGTATCACAGGCAACGCATAACGAAAACGCGCGGGCTCGCTCTCGTGCCAGTACAGCACTCCCAGCAGCATGACCGTGCATTCAATGGTCAAAGTGCGCGACATATCGGCCGCAATCATCAGCGCGCCGATGGAACTGCCAATCACGAGCACGGCGAATGCCGCGCCCCACATCGTCCCGACCCGTCGCACGGCGAAATAGACTGCGGCGGCGACCATAAGCCAGCTGAAGCGATAGCCGGACCACAGCCCTTCGAGCAGACGCGAAGTGGGCACTTCCTGCAAATCATGCCAATACTTCTGCACGTAGGAAGTCGAATCCGGATCGCCGGTCGACCACACCACGGCGCGAATCGCCGGATAAGGCAAACTCGTCAGCGCGATGACTGCCAAATCGATCGCGAGTGCGCGCCAGGCACGCTCTTCGATCCGACGAAACGCCAGAGCACGCACAGCCACTGCGATCGGCAACGCAAACACGAATCGTTCGTCGATCCAGGGGGTCAATAAGCATACGGCCCCCACCCACGGCAGCGACGGGGCAAACGAAACGATCAGTAACCCGAGCACCAACCAGGAATCGAAGTAGCTGAGCCAACCCGTCGACACAAAATACCAGGGGAGCGCCGCGAACAGCGCCGTGGCCATAAACGTCTGGGCACGGTCCTGTAACCGCTGTTGCAGAATCGAGGCGGTCAGCCACAAGACCAGCACACAACCAATAAAGGGCACCACCAGGTACGACCAGTAAGGCAGATGCAGGTAGTGCCATATGAGCGGAAACAGCAAGCGCCAGGCGATCACCGCGTTCGAGGCCGTATCCGCCGGCGCCCAGGGGTCCTGCAATTGAAAACGCGTGTCGTAAGCGCGATGCACCTCGGGAAAGGGCATGCGCTGCGGTAGCAGCATCGAGCGCCAGGTCACGAAACGCGGCGTAAAAACGACCAGCACCAGACCCCCGGCGGCCAGGGCCAGCGCCAGCAACGCGAGTCGGGCATGGCGACGCTGCGTGGTCTTCTTTGGCGTCGCCCGCGAATCGGTAGCCGGCGGAGGAGTCATGAGGCTTTCGACGGTTCTTCGTCAACCTTGCGATAGTCGCCGCGGCTGAAATACTTTTCCAACCAGCAATATAGAATAATAAACAAGTATCGGCTCCCCATCTCGCGCAGTTTGAGCTTGGCGACCCCGCTGCGCCGATTACGCCAGGTGATCGGAATGACCGTCCAACTGTAGCCGCGTACAATAGTCTTCAAGGGCAACTCGACCGTCAGGTTGAAATGCGGAGACAAAAACGGCCGCAGCCCATCCAGGGCCGCCGCCCGATAGGCCTTGCAGGCATTGGTCGTATCGTTCAGCGGAATGCGAAACAGCAGTTTGATGAACAGATTCGTGAAGCGGTTCATGACATATTTGATGCGGGGGTAATCGACCACGCCGCCCCCTTTGATGAACCGGCTGCCAAAGACCGCGTCGTATCCTTCGCCCAGGATATGCCAATAGCGGGCAACGTCGCGGCAGTCATCGGATTCGTCCGCCATCATAATCGCCACGGCGTCTCCCTGTGCCGCGTTGAAGCCGCAGACGATCGCACGACCAAAGCCGTGCTGCCCCAGATTTTGCACCGGCTTCAACTCGGGAATAGCCTGTCGCAATTGGCCGAGCAAATCCCAGGTGGAATCCTGGCTGCCGTCGTCGACAACCACAATTTCATGGGGAATGTGTTGCAGCTGTCTCTTATACAC
>CAMFLN010000710.1 GCA_945957305.1 uncultured Planctomycetaceae bacterium
GAGCTGATCGTCGACAAGCTGAAGGCTGTTGGCATTCCGGCCGAGATCGTTGTGAAAAAAGGAGCGGCCCATGGCTGGCCGAACCTGCCCGACGATATGAAGATCATCGCCGACTGGTTCGACAAATATCTGGCTTCCAAAGCCAACAACTAGCGCTCTCCGCCGGAACGGAGTTGAGGAGCATCCACAAAACATCGTCAGGTTAGGGCTGACATGTCACGCTCCATTTTTATCACCGGATATCCGGGCTTCATCGCGGGTCAACTTTTGCAACGGTTCCTGGCTGAGCCTGGGACCACGGTGCGCATGCTGGTGATACCGGCCATGCGCGTGGCGGCCGAGGCGGCGCGCAGCGCAATTCCGCAGGGCCGCGAGCGCACCGAGATCGTGCTCGGAGACATCACACGCCCGCAACTGGGGCTCGACCAAGCGACGCGCGAGCGCCTGGCGACCGAGGTCGACACGGTTTATCACCTGGCCGCGATCTACGACCTGGCCACGCCGCACGCGATTTCGCGGCTGGTCAACGTCACGGGAACCGAGCATGTGCTCGATTTCTGCGAAGCGCTACCGCGCCTGGAACGGCTGATTTATTTTTCGACGGCGTACGTCTCGGGCACGCGTACGGGGCTCGTGCTCGAGGACGAATTGAACGAGGCCCAGAGCTGGAAGAATTATTACGAACTGACCAAGTGGGAAGCCGAAGTGGCCGTTCGCCGGCGCTGGCAAAAGATTCCCACTGTGGTGATTCGGCCGGGCGTCGTGGTCGGCGATTCTCAGACCGGCGAAATCAACAAGTACGACGGACCGTATTTTATGATTCGCATGCTCGTCGCGCTCGAGAAAAAACGCCTCGTGCGCTGGAGCCGCTACTTCTGGTCGGGCGGGCGCGATACCCGCTTTTACATGGTGCCGGTCGACTTCATTTGTAACGCGACAGAGTATCTGGCCCAACAGCCGGGAACCACAGGCAAGGCCTATCACGTCTTGCCGAATCCGGCCGTCACGATGGGAGAGCTGGCGACGTCCCTGTTCGGCGCTTTTGGCGTGAAGCCGCCCCCGTTCAGCTCCCCCGCCTGGTTGGGCCGAGCCGTGTTCAAGCTATTCCCGTCGTTATCGCGGGCGCTCGAGTTCCCGCCCGAGGTATTCGCCTACATGAAACACGATGTGCAGTACGACACGCGGAACCTGGATGCGGCGCTCGCCGGCTCTGGTATTCGTTGCCCGGCGATCCGGGATTGCATCCCTGTGATGGTCGATTACGTGCGTCAGCATCCTGACATTCCCGCCAACTTCGGCGCGAATGCCACGAGTCTGCCTGAAAAGGTGACCACGGTTCCGTGATGGGCCACGATGCGTGCGCGGGGCAGATGCCCACACCGCCGGAAAGTATCGCGGCAAAAAATAAAGCCGCGGTAGAACCCGTGGGCTCTACCGCGGCTCATTTATCCAACCTCCCGCCGATTGCGACGGTGGAGTCGCTGCGAGAAGAACGAAGGTCAGGCGGTGCTGAGCACACGCCGGGCTAAGGACCTTGGTCCACGCATTTTGGGTTGGCACCTCCGACGGAATTCGAGGCGAGAGGGATGGTTCAAAAAGCGTGCGAACTGATTGCTCATTTCATCGGCCGGATCGACCGGCGGGTACGGCGGAATTTTCGATTTTTTTCCGCCGTGCCCCGCCCGATCATTCTGCAACCCGGCATTAACATTCTACCTTGCGAACGGTTAGGACGCGGTTTGGCGCAACAAACTTTTCGCTCCGACGCCCATGGATTGGAACGCCCGTGCCGCCGAGGCGCCGGCCGGGACAGTTGGTGGAACGCCTCTGCCGAGCGCGAGGCGTGCGTGATCGCGTGGCGAGCACTACGCTGCAAGAGAAGTGCATGTCGCGTATCAGGCTGCGTACACGCAGACAGCTGCGCGTATGCAGCAGGGGCCGAGCTTAGGGGCGATACGCTTCCGCAGCTTGGATACGGCCGAATGGCTATTTCGGCTTCCTGGGGCGCGCGCCGTCAGACTTTGCCCGATCCTCAAGGTCTGCTGCCAGGGCCTCGACGGCTGCCTCCAGCCGCTCGGGGGTCTCATAGGTGCCGGCCGCGACCTCTCGGCGAATCATGATCATCCGCGTCTGGCGCTGCAGCGGCGTCTCGTTGATGCGTGTCGTCGTCGGTTTCAAAGTTTCGCCTCAGATCGTTGCCGCCAGCGGCCGTGCGTGCGGATTTCTGTAAGGTTCGCCGTCGCCGGCCTGGGCTGCGATTGGGACACAGGCCCGCTTCCGGCTATTTCTTTTCCACGACCCAGATATTGCGATAGCGAACAGGGTTGCCGTGATTTTGCAGCATAAAAGGGCCTTCGCCGGGTGCCTCTTGCGGTGCTCCACCCGGCGTCAGCTTGGGCAACTCGAACTTGTCGTGGATCAACACTCCGTTGTGTCGTGCGGTGACCACGGCATTTTTGGTCTTGTTGCCGGCGTCGTCAAAACGAGCGCCAGTAAAGTCTATGTCATACGTTTGCCAGGCGAGGGGCGGGTAGCACATGTTCACGTCGGGCGTCTTGATGGAGTAGAAGCCGCCGCATTCGTTGTCTTTTCCTTCCAATCCGAACGAGTCGAGCACTTGCAGTTCGTAGCGATTCTGCAGGTAGAGCCCGCTGTTGCCCCGGCCCTGACCGCGCGCCGCCGGCATAAACGGAGTTTGAAATTCGAGGTGCAATTGAAAGTCTTTAAAGCTTTGCTTGCTCGTAACACCGACGCCCAGCAACCCATCTTCGGTCAGGCGACCGCCGTTCCATTTATCGGCCGTGCTGCCGTCGAACAGTACCACGGCGTCGGCGGGTGGTTTCGCGCCGAGCGTGGGGCTTTTGCGTTCGACGCGCTTTAATTCGCCGACCTTGTTGCCGTCGGCGTCGGTAATGCTCACGACGCCATTTACAAGGCGCCCGGGGCGGAAATCTCCTGTGATCGTGGTCACGCCGTCTTTAGTTTCCGCGGTGCCGTGCCGACGCCCGGCGCTCTTATTCCAGCCGTCACCTGGCAGGCCACCGGGATAGACCTCGGCGGCGAACTTGCCATTGCCCAGCGCCACCAGTTGCAGTCCCGCCTTGTGCGGCGTGCCATCGGTCTTCACCTCCCCCTCGTACTCACCCTGCACCTGGTAATCAG
>CAMFLN010000711.1 GCA_945957305.1 uncultured Planctomycetaceae bacterium
CACTTCCACCTGCCGCACTTTGCCATTACCTCGAAAGACTCGATGGACGCGGTGGTACTGGCTCGGCAACTCATCAACCCGGAAGCTCCGCCACACCCGTTCGTTCAGGCCGGGAATCGGGAATTCAATGCCGTGGTCTGGATTCCGCCGGCCGGCAAACGCGCCGGTGACGTTTTGATAGCGGACCTGACGCTCTGGACGCTCTACTTCGGCGGCGCGGAGAGCACGCAGCGATTCTGGAAAAACCTGGCGGAGATGTGAGGGCAGAGAAGAGTGGATGCGGAACAAGTGATACTTTTGATTCTGCTGGCTGCGATCTTCGCGTCCGTATTGGCTTTGGGATGCAGTGCGAAACCGGCAGCAGCTGTTTCGCTTTGGCGACGCCCCGGCCTGCTCTTGCGTTCGTTGACAGCCATGTATTTCGTGGCGCCCGTCGTCACCCTGTTGATGATGGAGTTGTTACCGCTTCCGCGCGGCGTCAAAATCGGGCTGGTTCTGCTGTCCATTTCCTGTGCCTTGCCGCCGAACTGGAAGAAGATGCGCGCGTTGGGTGGCAGCTCGTCTTATGTGTTCGGCTTGCTGTTCGCCACGACGCTGCTCGCCGTCATCACGGTCCCGCTTTCGTTGGAAGTTTTGACGGCGATGCCGCTTGCGGCTGATGCGAGCGTTTCCCCGCTGAACGTGGCAGGGCTGGTCGGTATCGTGTTCTTCGTGCCAATGGCTCTAGGCATGGTTCTCCAACGGTTCGCGCCGCGCGCCGCAAATCCAATCAGCAACGCGGTGCCCCGCGTGGCCGGTTTGCTCCTGCTGGCGAGTCTCCTGGGCCTGCTTGCATGCAATTTCTCCGGGGTCTGGGAGATCGGTCTGCTTTCGTACTTGACGATCGCGATTCTCGTGCTGGCATCCTTGGCGCTCGGACACTTGCTCGGCGGACCGGAGCCCGGCGACCGCGCCACCCTGGCCATTGCCACCGCCTCGCGATTTCCGGGGGTCGCCGCCGTGATTGCGGCGTCGAACTTCCCCGACAAAAACGCCGTCGTCATCATCGTCGTCTACATGATCATCACGCTGCCGTTGCTAAACGCCTATGCGAGATGGTGCAAGAACCGAGCGGCCGCGCCATTCGCGGAGACCAACCAAGAAGTAATAGAAGGAACCCCTACCAAGTACGCGCCCACGGCAACGGAGACGAAGTCATGACGGTGAATAATGAATACGATTTCATCGTGATTGGCGGCGGCCCAGCCGGGCAAGCTGCTGCTGCAGTGGCGACTTCCTTCGGACATCGGACGCTCGTGATCGAACGCAAGGCTCTGGGCGGCGAGGTGGTCACCACCGGCGGCGGCCCGACCAAGACGTTGCGTGAAGCGGCCCTCTACCTCACGGGCTTCCGGGATCGCGATCTTTACGGACTAGCAGACCCCGTGGACATCGGGCTCGCGGTGGAGCGCATGCGAGCACGAACCGCGCAAGTGCGTTCCGAGATGCAGGAGGTCACGCGCGCCCACTTCGCCAAGCTCGGCATCGAAGTCCTGTACGGCTCGGCGCGGCTCCGTCCGAATCGGACCGTCCTTGTGGCTCCGCGAGACGGCGACACGCAGGAGCGTGCGTTGCGTGCCAGCCGCATTCTGCTGGCGACTGGTTCGCACCCGACCCGCCCGTCGAGCATCTCGTTCGACGATCCAGACATCTTCGATTCAGCGAGCTTGTTTTCGCTTCAGCGTATTCCCAAAAGCGTGGTCGTCGTGGGCGGCGGCGCCATCGGGTGTGAGTACGCTTCGGTTTTCAAGGCGCTTGGTATCTCCGTCACGCTGGTTCATAGCGGGGAGCACCTTCTGACGAACATGGACGGTGAACTGTCACAATTGGCTACCAACGTGTTCAAGAAAATGGGAATGCGCCTGGTTTTGGGTGCGCGCGTCAGTGCTATCGGTCGGGTCAACGGAGAACTCTGCGTCACCTTGGACAATGGTGAAGTGCTGGGCACCGACATCGTACTGTATGCGGCAGGCCGATCGGTCAACTCCGACGGACTCGGTCTGGCGGAAGCCGGCGTCAAGGTGAACGCCCGCGGCTGGGTGGTGGTGGACGAGCATTTCCAAACGAATGTCGAAGGTCTCTACGCGGCCGGCGACGTGATCCGGCCATCCCTTGCCTCGATCTCGATGGAGCAAGGTCAATTGGCGGCCTGTCACGCCTTCGGCCTTGGCTTCAAAGAGAAGTTGGATCCGTTGCCGGTTTCGGCGGTGTACTCCGTGCCCGAGGTTGCCGCGGTAGGTCTGACGGAGGAAGAGGCCAAACAGCAGGGAAACGACTACGAGGTGGGGCGTTGCAGCTTCGCGAGCCTGCCGCGCGGCATTATCTCGGGTCACGGCGAAGGGCTCTTGAAGCTGGTGTTCCGGCGAAACGACCGCCGGCTGCTGGGCGTACACATCTTTGGGGACATCGCTTCGGAACTGATCGGCCTCGGACAGGCCATCGTCCACGGTGCCGGCACCATCGACGTCTTCAACCGCCTGTCGTTTGCCACGCCGACGTACACGATGGCTTACAAACTCGCCACTTATGACGGGTTAATACGTTTGGCGACGGCCAGCGGCGGTCAACTCCGGCTTCCAATTTCTTCTTGAGCGGCACTTACTTGCTTTCACCGATTATGGCGCAGCGTTCTACGCCACGTGCGTGATGAAAGTAACCGTGGCCCTATTCTTTACTTCTGAGGGTTGATGCCGCAGACTGAATTGACGAGAGCCATTATGGGATGTTGAATGTACTCAGGTAAGTCGAACCACCGTGCGGCCAAAGATAAACGGTTGTCAGCCTGTGACGCATCATGCCAGGCTGGGCCACACGGATGCTGAGTATGTGCTGACTGACTTTGAGGCCGGTCTTCGCAAATGTTGATAGCAGAAACGTTTGCGACGATTTCGTCGCAAGTTCGATTCCCGCCGCCTCCACTTTGTCACTTGGTGACCCCGAGTGACCGTAAACGTCAAACTCCTTCTCACGAGAGAGGTTTGGCGTTTTTTTATTGCGTTCAGCGACAGGCAATGGCTCAGAATGCTCGTTTGAGCCACCTTCGCACTGAATATTGCCTGACTCGACTTCGAATCTTGCGGTCCGACTAGGGATTCGAGCGCCTTGGCTTGGTC
>CAMFLN010000712.1 GCA_945957305.1 uncultured Planctomycetaceae bacterium
CTACACTTATGCGATCGTCGGCAGCGTCAGATGTGTATAAGAGACAGCTTCTTGGGCGGACAGCAATGATTTCAAAAGTTGCGCGCGGACTTCATTGACTGCCGTCAGATCGGCCGTTCGCTCTTTGATGCGTTGCTCGAGTTCGGCACGATAGGCTTCCTTTAGGTTCGCTTCTACAGATACCTGACGTGCGATCAGCCGGCCATACGCTGTGGCACCGAACACCATCAAGGAGATCATGCCGACAATCAAGTACTCGGCTTTCTGCAGACTGGCGGCCGCCGCGACTTGTTTCGAGAATTGCGCTTCCTGCAAGTCACTGATCCGAGAGCGCATGCGTACCAGTGTCGAATGCACGGATGCGTAAAAGCGATCCATCGTCGCCATGTGCGTTGTGGCTTGTTCCAGTTGGTTATCGGCGAGATATGCAAACGTGAGGACTGCGCTACGCACCATTTGCGCCGTCGTGTCTCCGCTGGTCTTCACGTCCTCCAAAAGTCCTCGGACCGTTTCGTCTTGTTCTTCGGCGGACAGCATGCGTCGCAGCCGCACGACCTGGGCATTAAACTCGTCCTGAGCGCGACGAAGATTCTCTCTTTCGCCCGCGAAATCGCGGGTTCGGAAAACGTCATTGCCCGGGGCATCGATCGAGGCCGCCGCTTCCCCGAGCTGAGCTGCAGCATGGCCGATCTCGACCCAAGTCCGGTCCGTGGCTACCGAGTCGATGTAAATCCGCATCATCTGTTGATTCAGGTAGAGGCTCGCGCAAACCGCGCAGATGTCGAACGCCGCGAGCAAGTAGTACAGATAATGCCAGCGCGGGCGTGACTGAGACGTCGTACCAGTTGCCGACGTGCCGCGCGCGAAGAGTCGAGGTAGGTTCATGGCGAGGACTCGCGGCCTGCTGATCCTGCCGAGGCGACAGGCTGATCGCAACAAACGATCAGCGTCTGCGGCAACTGTTCTTGCAACTCGCGCACGTCCGCGGGCGAAATCGCCGGGTTTTCGATGTAAAGCTCTTGCAATGATTGCAACGACGCCAATGGCTTGATGCCCTTTGCAGTGAGCATCGTGCCACTGACATCAAGCTTTTGGAGCTGCGTCAGCCCCGCCAGATGCTGCACGCCGACGTCTGAAATGGCCGTCCCCCACAGCAGCAGAAATTCCAACTTCGGCGTGTCCTGCAGAAAATCGAGGTCCACGTCCGTGACCACGGTGTTTGACAAGTCGAGCCATCGGAGAGCTGTCGCGCCACGCAGCAATTCATAGTCACGCGAAGCGAGAGTAGTTCCTTCCAGATTCAGCCGTTCGAGGCCGGGTAGCTGAACCGCCAAACGAAGCGCGCGATGAACGTCGCTAGCGACCCGCAGGTCGACAGAGACGTCGCTGCCGGCATGTCGACTATTGCGAAATGTCACAAGAGCGTCCAACTCCTGGAGCTTTCGCACGATCGCGGACGCGTCAGACGCAGCATCGGACTTGACGCTGCTCTCGACCGGCGATCGTGGGGCTTCGACACAGCCCGTGCAGGCCAAAGCGCCACAACACCAAGAAATGATGGCCGAAGCCCAGATATTGGGATGCTTTATGCTCGTGTGCATTACCTCGCTCACCCTTCATCGTGCGATTATACTAGCGACGTATCGACGCATATACCGACTCATTGGTTCAAAACGTCTTCCCGATGGTGAAGCTGCGACTTGCCCTGGCTGATGATCATGCGTTATTGCGCGCCGGCCTCGCCCTGCTCATTGACGGCCAGGAAGACATGACGGTCGTTGCCCAGGCGGGCACGCACAGCGACGCAATCGCCGTTGTCGAGCGTACCTTGCCAGACGTCCTGGTGCTGGACCTGTCAATGCCGGACGGCACCAGCGGCAAAACGATCGAAGCCGTTCGGCGGCGCTCGCCACAGACGAAGATCTTGGTCGTCACAACCCACGACGAGCCCGCTTACTTGCGTTCCATGTTGGCCGCAGGTTGTGCTGGATACCTGGTCAAAACCGCCACGGATGCCGAAATGCTCTCCGCCATACGCACAGTGGCGCAAGGCCGGCTCGCAATCAACCTGTCGCTTACACCGGATGAAATGCAAACGGTGCTGGGCACGGCAACGCGCAAGAACACACAACAATCCCGCGCATCATTGAGCGAACGCGAGCAAGAAGTACTCGTCTTATTGGCGAGAGGATACACCAATCAGCAAGTGGCGGACAAATTATTTCTCAGCGTCAAAACGATCGAAACCTATCGTTCGCGGATTGGCGAGAAGTTGGGCCTGCGCGATCGCTCGGAATTGGTCACTTATGCCATGAATCTCGGCCTGCTCGGCAAAGGCGAGACCCCTGAGCGCTAGTTTTGAGACTTCAGTGCAAAGCGAGCATGCTTCCCCAACATTGGCGGTATCCCGCTGCGGGCTTCCCCTCCAGCGCCAGCAGGTGAATGCAGCCTAGGACTCTCTCCCTAATTGGCCCCTGTTCTTATTCGCAGCTACCCCTTTGGCGAGTTCGGTTGGCCAGAGTAGACTTGCTCACGGCAAAACAGTACCCGCTCGAATTTCCTTCCGTCAATTAAGGATCACGATGATGCATCTTTCTGCTCAGAATGTTGCTGGCTGGTTCGTGTTTGCGTCCCTGCTGGTCGCTGGATATCGCCCAGCCGTGGCCGCCGACGAGTACGCCTATGATCCCGTTCATTCGTCGGTCAGTTTCAAGGCGCGTCACCAGAACATCAGCTGGATCCACGGCCGCTTCAATCAAGTCGAAGGCAAGTTCGTTCTCGACCGGCAGGATCCGGCAAAATCGAGCTTTCAGCTGACGATCAAGGCCGACAGCATCGACACGGCCAACACTGCCCGGGACGAGCACCTGCGTCAGCCGGACTACTTCGATACCAAGCAATTCCCCACCATCGAGTTCAAGAGCACGAGCGTCAAAGCCATCGACGGCGGCTATGAGGTGACCGGCGACTTCACCATGCATGGGACGACGAAGAAGATCACGTTGACTCTAATGGGCGGTAAGGAAGCGGTCTTCATGGGCTCGAAGCACGTCGGCTTCTCGACCGAATTGAAGCTGAAGCGGAGCGATTACAATTTCGACAAAAACGCGATCGGCCCGATTGGCGATGAAGCGATCATCCTCATCG
>CAMFLN010000713.1 GCA_945957305.1 uncultured Planctomycetaceae bacterium
GTTTCTTCACTTTGCATGAGCGCCACTTGCTGACCGCGGCGAATGCGCCCCGAGTGGATACGGCCCACCGCGATACGCCCCACGTATTCCGACCAGTCGAGCGTGGTGACCAGCATCTGCAGCGGAGCTTCGTCGTCGATTTCCGGTCCTGGCACTTGCTCGAGCACGAGATCCAAGAGCGGCTGCATCGAATCGCTGCGCGCCGCAGGATCGGTGGTGGCATAGCCATCGCGGGCGCTCGTGAAGATGTACGGAAAATCAGCCAGCTCGTCGTCGGCACCCAATTCCAGAAACAGTTCGAGGGTCTCGTCGATCACTTCCATCGGACGAGCGTCGGGCCGATCGATCTTGTTGACCACGACCAGCGGTTTCAAACGGAATTCGAGCGCCTTGGAGAGCACGAACCGCGTCTGCGGCATCGGTCCCTCGGCCGCATCGACTAAGACCAGCGCACCATCGGCCATGCGCAGCACGCGCTCGACCTCGCCGCCGAAGTCTGCGTGCCCCGGGGTGTCGATCAAGTTGACCTTCACTCCTTGGTACGGGATGGCAATGTTCTTGGCGAGGATCGTGATGCCGCGTTCCTTTTCCAACTCGTTCGAGTCGAGGATACGCTCTCCCACGAGCTGGCTGGCGCGAAATTCACCGCTCTGACGGAGCAGGCAGTCGACAAGAGTCGTCTTGCCGTGATCGACGTGCGCGATGATGGCGATGTTTCGAATGTCGGTGCGTCGCATAGTTTTGTGTACCGGGAGTGACCGGGTTAATTACGCGGGAAGGTGCCCGAGTGCCGTTCAAGCAGCCGGCAGCCGAAGGCAAGTGGGCCCTGTGATCGTCCCACGGCCCTAGGGAGCCTCAGGAACAACAAAGGCACGTGCCGGCAAGGACGCTGCCGAAAAGGACGCTGCCGGGAGGTACGGATCGCCTGCCCACCGCAACAAGACAACTGTCGACGGTCGGCACGCCGTTTCCGAGTCGGCCGAACACAGCCAGGCAACGTTTCGCTGCCGCGAGCATACGGCCGAACGTAAGAATCTTACCAGAAATGCTTTGCGGCGGGTAGGCCGTTATAAAATGCTCACAATTCGGTTTCCTCGCGATTCGCCCCCTCCGATGTCATTCGTGCTCGGCCTGTGCCAGCACGCCGCCGGGGGAGGTGGTTAGCAAGTCGAGGGCCGCCATGCCCTGTAATACCTCCTTGGCGATCGTTGCCGCCAGGTCGGCCGAACCTCGATGTTCGAGAGCGATCGCGAGTGCAACTCGGGGGGTATCGGCCGGCGCATAACCGGCGAACCAGGCATGATCCGCTGAGTGTTCCCCCGTTTCTGCCGTCCCGGTTTTGCCAGCGACGGTCACCCCGCAGTCAGCCAGCGCCGCGTAAGCCGTCCCCTCCGGATCGGCAACCGCGCGCTCCAGGGCTTGGCGAATGAGCGAGATTTGGGGTGGTCTCAGACCGGGGATCCGAGTCGCCTGTTCGGATCGGCTGCTCGGCGCGTTGGAAGCGACTACGTGCGGCGAGACCAGGAATCCGCCGTTGGCGATCACAGCCATCAAGCGCGCTACCTGCAGCGGCGTGGCGGTCAACCGGCTCTGCCCGATCGCCAGGGCGCGGGTATCGGCCGCTTGCCAGTCAGGCGATTGCGTCCCTGAGTATGGCAAAATTCCGGAATTCTCGTTCGGCAAGTCGACGCCTGTTGCGCGGCCAAAGCCGAGCCGATCGCCCCAGTCGGCGATTACAGCGGGGCCCAGTTGCGCGGCATGTTGAAAAAAGTAGACGTTACAACTGCGCGCCAGTGCATCGGAAAGGGTTGTAGCGCCGTGCCCTAGGCCGTAACGACGAAAAATCTGGCACCGTTCCCGATCCGGCCGCGCGAGAAACCCTTGGCATTCACAAGCGATCTCCGGATCGAAGCCCGGTTGATCAAGCAAAGCAAGCGCCGTGACGATCTTGAATACCGATCCTGGTGGAATGGCCATCTTCGTCGTGCGATCGAACAACGGATGTCTTGGGTCGCGGAGCAGCTGCGCTAGCGCTTGAGGATCATGGTGGGCGAAGAGATTCGGGTTAAAACGCGGCGCTGTCGCCGCGGCCAGAATCGCGCCTGTCTGTACATCGAGAATCACTACTGCGCCGCCGCCGGGGATTGCTGGCTTGCTCTCTCGTTCGAGGCGCGTGAGCGCCTGGTCAAGCCGTTGTTCGGCCAATTGTTGCAGTCGCGCGTCGAGCGTGAGCGCGATCGTTTGCCCCCCCACTGGTTCGCTCCGGCGAATGCTGCTGAGCAGCCGGCCGCCGTGATCCGTCAAATCGAGCAATTCGCCGTCACGTCCGTGCAGTTCTTGCTCGAACTGCCGTTCAACTCCCATTCGACCGACGGGCCCGGAAGCAAAACGTCTCCTCGACGGCGCCGGTTCCGTGGTTACGACGTCGTCCTGGGGGGCTTCCGTGGCGACGCTGTCTTCATCCGGCGGTCCGAGATGGCCAAGTACGTTGGCAGCCAGCGCACTGTGGGGGTAGTGCCGCCGCGATTGTTCCACGATACGCACGCCCGGATAATCTTCGGGGCGCGATTCGACTTCGGCCACGATTTCCAAGGGCACGTCCGGAACTATGACGTGATAATCGAGTTCTTCGGAGACGATCATGCGTGGAGGGGGCAGTTCGCTATTCGCAGGAAGCAGCCACGACGGCAGTAACGCCGTCATTTCCTGCCAGGACTTTTGTTCGGCAGCCAGTGCCGCACGCGCGTTACTCAATCGTGCGACGTGTGCGCGATTCACCGCCGCGGCTATCGCTTGCACGCGTTGCTGAATGGCGGTCGCTTCGCTTTGCAAGTCATCGAGCGGCCGGCCGCAAAGCCTGGCTAACCGATCGAGTAGCGTGCTTCGATATTCTTGCATCCAGGCATTCGCTGCGGCGAGGCTCGCCGCGCGATCAGCAACGTCCGAGGCGACGCGTGCCCGCGCCTGCCGCCGCAGCCAGCGCTGATTCGGCGGATCTTCCAGCAATCGATAGTGCACCGCGAGCGACGCGATGCGCACATCCGTCGCCAAGACCATGCCGTCGCGCGACACGATCGGACCACGATTGGCCGCAATCGGACGTCGCTTTGCTATCGGTTGGGCCGCAGCGGCGCGAAACTCGCCTC
>CAMFLN010000714.1 GCA_945957305.1 uncultured Planctomycetaceae bacterium
AGCCGGGCACGCTCGAGAACGGGCGCCGACAAAGGCGAGTTGGTGTCGACCATCAGTTCCGAGATCGGCACTTCGAGCACGTTCTGCCACCAGTAAACGCGACTCAAGCGCAGGTCGGAAGTTTCCTCTTCCTCTTGCTCCAGCTCGCGCACGCTGATGCGTGTCTGGCGGGCCAGACCGCGCAGGGAGATTCCTTGTTGATGGCGCACCGCCGCGATGCGATGTAGCGCGACGCGCCCCGACGGGGGCGCGGGGGTATGTGCGCGAACCGTGGGAAACGCGCCGGATCCCAATTCCGAGATGCTCATGCCAGTACTTTCCTGTTCAGGGTTGATGCAAAGAAGTCGACGGCGGCAACCCTGCCGGCAAGACGACGCGTCCCTAACTCGAAAAACAGGGGGCGGCCCACAGACTGCGCTAGGTGTGCAGTAGTCTGAGCGAGCTGTTGATCAACGACCGAGCGGAAATCCGCGAAGCCGCCCCACCTGCGCCCATTAAGAGCGCACCTAGATACACCAATGTTTACGAAATGCATGTCGCCCAGGATTTCTCACGACACTGCAAGGCACACGAATGCGACTTAGAGTGTGTGGTTTCGACTGCAACACGACTTGCCTGAGATGTTGCAGACGCCCCCCAAGCTGGCCCACGAGTTTGAACCCGTTGGTTTGGAACTCGTAGAAGTGGTGTGTTCGAGTTCCAGGAAAATGATAGTCGCAGGGCGCACCAGGGACAAGCGCCCGCAACAAGGGAAATTATTTTCCACTTCTCATGCCGCTTAGCACTGACTCCGCCCCCAAAGGTGGGAGGCGTTTCTTCGCCTCTAGTCGACAAAACGCGGCGCCGGCGCGCGGCACCGAGCCTGCGGATCTCGCGTGCTGGTCATCATGCTTAGCATGTAAACTATTCGATCTTGCGGACGGCAGCACGTCGAACGATCAGCATGTCCAGCTGGCAACCAGATAGGCCACGTGGAACAGTCCTTTTTTCCGAGTGACTATTCACCCAAGGCGAAGGCCTTGATCCGCAGCAAATAATTGGGCCGCTTCGGGCGGCCCGCCGCATCGCTCCCCTGATCGCAATGCTGCGGCAAAAGTTGCGGCGCGCCAGCCGGACGGATGACACTGCTTTGAGTGGCGCTGGATGGGGCGTGACGTAAATCGACTTCGAGTTGCGGATACCGCTTGGCCGCGAGATAGCCCTGCAGGTCCTGATCTCCCCGGCCGGTGAGCCACCCTTCGAGGGCGCGCCGGCGAATCATCTGCAGCGCGGGCCCCCGCACGCCGGGCGCCGACGTCGCACGCCGGAATGCGGCCGGCATCCGCCCAACGGCGGAATCCGCATGTGAGCGGGCCACGATCAAGTCGTGACTGCTGAGGCGCTTCCACATCTTGTGCAGGCCGGCAATGTCCAGGTCGCAGTCGCTGCTGCGAAACAGCAGAATATCGCCGCGCGAGCGCCGTGCGGCGGCACGAAAGCACGCCGCGTCCCCCTGGCGAGCCGAGTGGTGAATCGCCGACACCTGCGGAAAAGTGCGGATCAATTCGGGCAGAATCTCGGACGTGCTGTCCGTCGAGCCGTCGTCGATGATCTGCAGGTCCCAGCTTGGTGTGAGCTCGGGCAGGATTTCCAGGACATGAGCCAGGACCGACGCGATCGTGGCCGCGCCGTTGTGAATCGGCAGGATCATGCTGAGCGAAGTTTTCAAGCCTGAAACCCTTTCTGAACGTGAAACGTCATCTCGGCAGCGTGGAGGTCGGCGCCGATCCTGCGGCGGAAAGATTCCTAGAGAGTGGCGACCGGGCTGCCTGTCCTGGGCGCAAAGGGGGGTCCATGCAGAGCCTGCGCCAGGCGCGCGGCTCGCAGGGATAGCATCGGAAGGCGCGGATGCTAACTCCAATAAGCGCCGCCAGAAGCGCGTAGAGCCTGCTATGCCGTGCAGAGCGAAAGTTCCCGCTGCGCACGCGGTGCGCGTCGCGCGGCCTGCGGTCACAAGTCGGCGCGACTTGAGCTTTCGAAAAATGTTAATCCTGCACGGTCATGCCGCCCACGGCCGTGGCAGCCTCGATCGTGGGCGGCTAAGCTGAACGCCTGCTCCTGCGCCCTCGTTACAACCGACCAGGTTTTCGTCGACGAAAACGTCGTAACGACCGGCAAGTCAACTTTTGATCGAGGTTTCGTGTGTCTGCCGAATCTCAGTCTGGTATCCCGGGCGATCTGCCTGATTTTGCCAAAGGGAACGGCCTGCTGCCGGCGATTGCCCAAGATAGTAACACCGGCGAGATCTTAATGCTGGCCTATATGAATCCGGAAAGCTTTGCCGAAACCGTGGCCACAGGGCGAGCCGTCTATTACAGCCGAAGCAAGAATCGGCTGTGGCGCAAAGGAGAAGAGAGCGGGCACGTGCAGCGCGTCACCTCCATCCGTATCGACTGTGACGCTGATGCCATCTTGCTGCAGGTCGAACAAGAGGGCCCCGCTTGCCACGAGGGCTATCGCAGCTGCTTCTTTCGCGAGTTGACAGCCGACGGCGTCAAGGTCATCGCCGAGCGGCTGAAGGACCCGGCCGAGATTTACCGCGCGAAGTAAACCACCGTCCTGCCGTTTCGCGACGCGCGACTAGGACAGTATCTCGATTCCCAGCAATGCTGGCTGCGGGAAATCCACCGCGCACGCGAGACATTGCGCACGATCGCGCGGCACCGTCTGGCGGCAACTCGGGCAGTTTTCGCGCACTGGCCAGGTGCGATGCAGCCAGTAGCCGACAGCCCCCGGCAGTCCGAACAGAAATACCAGCACAGCCCAGGCCAAAGCTTCGCGATCGCTATAGCGCTGGTGATGTCGATAGCAAACCAGGGCCAACAGCGCGGAAAGAAACCACAGAGTGACAATGGCCGGCCAGCCACGGCGCAGGATCTTTGCCAGCGTCTCGCCGAATGACTCCGACGAACTTTGCATCACATCGCCGTAGGCCATGAGCCCCAGGCTGCAGGAATAGGGAGCCGGGGATGGAACAACCAGCGCGACAAACCAAGCAAACATCGCCGGGACGTCGACCGAGGGTTCGCCAATCTGAACTTCGGTATGGCGCGGTTCGGCCCCCGCGGCCAGCCAATAGATCTGTGCGTTGCGCGCATCGGACG
>CAMFLN010000715.1 GCA_945957305.1 uncultured Planctomycetaceae bacterium
CGCAAGTAGCGATGAACGCCGAGCCAGCGACCCGCGGCGACGGCAATAGCGCACAGCAGAGCGAGAACGAAAGCCGAGGGCTCCGGCACTGCAGTGACTTGAAAGTCGAAATCGTAGCTCGTGGCGGCTCCGAGTTGCTGTATCCAAAACGTGTATTGGCCAGGGCCGAGCGGAGCCAAGAAACCTTGCGATCCAGGGCCCGCTCCCATCGACGGCAAGATATCGAGTCCCACATTCCCCGCCCCAGGTCCAAAATGGGTGTAACCCAACAAATTGCCGACGGTAGTGCCGACGGTGGGCTCGGTGAAGGTCGCACCATGCTGGATGCCGATAAACCCACGCTGATCGGTCGATACAAACGATTTCAGGACGAGATGCGCCAGGACGTCGCCGGCGGGCACATTGATCGTCAAATAATCGAGATCACTTGGATTGCCCTGCACGGAACCGAGGAGATCGTTGTCGCCCACAGCCAGCGTTACGGCCGTGGGGCTCAGGCGATTTCCCGAAATATCGCCATTGCTGGATTCATCCCAGACGACGCCCGCCTGGGAAGTTGCGCTGCACGCGAGCACCACGGTCATCAGGGCGAGCATGCCGCGCACGTTGCGAAACGCGGACTCGGCTTGGTTTAGATCACGAATGCATGTCATGGGATGCTGCTCTCGAACACGTTAAGCCCCTTCAACAATGTGCAGATTTCCTGAAATATCTTTCATCCGGCCGGGGCGCGCGCGGAGTCGCAGATTGCTCTCAATCCGCGCAGCCTGAACTTGCCAAAACTGCAAGTCCACCACGGCGAGTGCCCAAAAACAGAGCGAAGAGTGCGGGCAGAGCCCAAAACGCGAAGTCACGGAACGCGACTTAGCTCGCGGACTCAGGCGGCCAGAGAGTGGCGGAAATTAGCGTTTTCCCGTTACGGTGAGCGATGCGCTTCGCAAGCAAATACGCAACGATCGCGTGCCTGGATTTGTGCGGCCGGAAAATTGCCGCCGAATGGCGTACGTGCCGGGGGGAAGTTGGCAAGAGCTGTCTGCTTGAACAGGCCAACACTGTTAGCGGCGCTTGCGGCGCAGCCCCAACAGTGATAGTGGCAGCCATGCGGCCAGGCCTATGGATGCAGGCTCCAGAACCGCAGCGGCCGCACCTGACGGCGGCAGATAACCCGTACTCATCCAGTTCGAGGCAATCAGAGAGATGTCCTGACCATTCCAGCGATCTGATACATGTATCCTGGCGGCAGATTGGGGGGAATAGGCAGTCGCGTACGATACCCGAGATCCGAAGAATAGGACCACAAACAGAGCAAACGCGGCTACATGAGATCGACGTGCGCGAAGAATCGTTGACATGATTCGCCTGAAGAATGGGGAAACTTACGCGTCAATGAAATCGGTCAGCGTTCAAGCAACTTGCGCTGTTCGAAGCTCCCCGTCGCGAATCAAAACAACACAGGACAATGTAATACCTTTCCATACTAAAACAGTTGCCAGGTTTCTGCCGACCGCGGCCTATATTCCAGCAGCGAGTCACGAGCAGCTAATTTACCGTCGCTCGCACTGCAGGTGACATGGAAGAACAATCGAGCGGGCGATTCGATGCCCGCGACGAACGTCGCAGGCGTTAAACTTCCATCGCGAGGTCGATTCCCAAACGTGCTAAATGTGCGTCCAGTGCGTGGCTGGCCAGCAGCCGGACGTTTTCGGGCACGTCGTCGTAGGCTCGGGTGAGCAATTGCGAAAAGGTCGCTGCCCCCTCTTCATAGGCCTGCTTGATCTTCGCCTCGCGCCACAGACGATGATCGCGCTGTTGACGGATCAACTCGTGAGGATCGCCTGCGGGATGCCCATGCGAGGGAATAATCAGCTTACAATCGATTTCGAGCAGTCGATCGAAGCTGTTCATAAAGTCGTTCATGTCTCCCAACCACTGACGCGAAACGACAATCGTGCCAGGATTCGCCACCATATCTCCGGCCAGAAGCGATCCCGTGGAAAGCTCCAAGAAGCATAAGTGTCCGGGGTCATGCCCCGGCGTGTGAATGCACTGCAATTGCCACTGGGGATCGTCGCCGCTCAGCAGGACTTCGCCATCCTGCAGCAACCGATCGACCGGGAAAGACAGTTGAGCCGCCGCCGCTTCGTGGGCCATGATCGGGGCCTGATATCGTCGCCGTAACTCCTCGGCCGCGGCGATATGATCGGGATGCGAGTGGCTGAGCAGAATTGCCGTGCAGCGCCCTCCCAATTCGATCAGGTGATCGATTTGCCTGGTGAGATGGAGGACTTCCTGCTCGTCGCCCGCCCCGGGGTCGATCACGTACAACTCATTCTCGCCGATAATCAAGCAATTAGTATGCGTGGCCGGGGGGATCGTCGGGCTTTTTACCGGGATCAACGTGATGCCGCGGCGGATTTCGAACCAATTGTGCTCGCCGGCGACGCGCTCGGTGCCACGTTGCAGTAGTCGCAGCGCGCTGGTCACGTCGACGGCCGCCATTTGCCGCAGGGTGTAGGCCACGGGGGTGGAGAGTCGCAGCTCTCCCCGATGCCAACGCCGGCGCGCTTCAGCAGCGGTCAGCCAGTCGAGCCCCACGATCTCGCCCTGGAGTAGCTCCTCCTGTTGATCGTCAGTGACCCGGTAAAGAAAATACTGCGTCGCAAAGCGAATCGGAGAAAAAGCCGGGGTGACCCAGGTTCCCGCCGGGATGAAATCGCGCGCGTCGAGGTGCAAATCATGCCGCGCGAGCAGTTCGGTAAATCGTGACTCGTCCTGCAACAGCTCGAGCCGCATTTGCCGGATACTGCCTGGGCTGGGCAACACACCGCGGACGCAGAGTAAACCGGTCTCCTCAAAAACCTCGCGGGCCGCGGTCTGCACCGCGCGTGCTTCTCGTTCGTCTTGAGCCTGCATGACTCGCGACCGGTCCTCCTCGTCGCGGATGCGTCCGCCGGGAAACACGTGATGCCCCGGCATGAAGCGCAATTCGGGGTTGCGGCGGGCCAACAGGATCTCTGGCGCCGCATCACCCCGCACCAAAATGCAAGCCGCAGCGGATTTCGGTTCCACGTTCACGTCAAGTTCTCGCGTCGCACTCTTAGGCGGTCAACCAACCACAGATTCTGCGCACAGTGTCGCCC
>CAMFLN010000716.1 GCA_945957305.1 uncultured Planctomycetaceae bacterium
ACCAGCAAGATGGTTGCGCCGCGCTTCTTCACCTCGGCAAGGCATTCGATCAGGTTGACCACGATGGCGGGAGCGAGGCCTTTGGTCGGCTCATCAATCAGAAGCAGCTTGCGTGGCTCGACAATGGCGCGGGCGATCGACAGCATCTGTTTCTGCCCGCCGGAAAGCGAACCTGCGCGCGACAGCCAGAAACGCTTCAGCGCCGGAAAGAACCCGAAAATCCATTCGAGGCGCGTGTCGTCGAGAGGGCCTTCGCGCGCGGCAACGATCAGGTTTTCCTTCACGGTCAGGTCAGAGAACACTGCCATGGTTTCGGGCACGTATCCCACGCCGAGACTGGCGATGTCCGGCGTCCCCAGCTTCTCGATGCGTTGTCCTGCAAGTTCGATTTGACCGGACGAGGGCGACGACAACCCCATGATCGTGCGCAACGTCGTGGTTTTTCCTGCACCGTTGCGGCCGAGGAGCATCGTCGTCTGGCCTTGCGGGACAGTGAAGTCGACGCCGTGCAGGATATGATATTGCGCGATGTGGGTGTGGACGCCGGTAAGGGTCAGCATGTCGCTCATGCGGCGGTCTTTCCAGGCGCGATGCCGAGATAGGCTTCCTGTACGATGGGTGAAGCAATCACTTCGGCGGGCTTGCCGTCGGCGACGAGTTGTCCGTTGTGCAGAACGATGATGCGGTCGGCCAGAGAGCGCACCACGTCCATCTTGTGCTCGACAAGAAGAATGATCTTGCTGGTATCCCGCTTCAATTGCGCGATCAGGTCGAGAACCACCGGCACCTCATCCACGCTCATGCCTGCCGTCGGTTCGTCGAACATGAAGACTTTCGGCTCGAGTGCCATCATCAGCGCGACTTCGAGCTTGCGCTGGTCGCCATGGGAGAGGGCGGCCGCAGCAACCGCGCGCCGGTTGCCGAGCGCGATGGAGTCAAGGATGGCGTCGGCACGTTCGATCAGGTCGCGGCGCTTCATCCACGGACGCAGCATCTCGTAGTGCAGGCCGGATGCGGCCTGCACGGCGAGGCGGACGTTTTCCTCGACGCTCAGGTTGGGAAACAGGTTTGTGAGCTGAAACGCGCGGCCCAATCCCTTGCGCGTGCGCAGCGGAGCGGAGAGGCCGGTGATGTTTTCGCCATCGAGATGGACATCCCCCGCAGTTGGGCGAAGCTGTCCGGAAATCAGGTTGAAGTAGGTCGTTTTGCCCGCACCGTTTGGTCCGACGATGGCGGTCAATTCGCCGGGGCGAAATGTGCAGCTTACCTTGTTAACGGCGACGTGGCCGCCGAAACGGATGGTCAGGTCACGGGTTTCTAAGGTCAGGGGCATGATTTGCTTCCCTCGTCGTTGTGAGGAGCGACAGCGACGAAGCAATCCAGTTTTAGGGCTGGATTGCTTCGCTTCGCTCGTAGTGACGACGTGCCTTGTTACCGCTTGTTCTTGATCGGAATCTGCATGTCCTCGATCTTCAGCTCACGCACCAGTTCGTTATCGGCCCAAGCGAGGTTCGGATCGACCTTGACCTTGAAGTGATACATGCTCTGCAGTGCCTGATGGTCTTCCTTGCGGAACACCATCTTGCCTTTGGGCGTGTCGAATTCCATGCCCTCCATGGCCGCAATCAACTTCTCGGTGTCAGTGGATTTTGCCTTCTGCACGGCGGTGACTGCCGCCATCGCAGCAGCGAAGCCACCGGCGGTGAAGAAGTCCGGCGGAGCGTTAAAGCGCTTCTGGTGTTCGGCGACGAGCCAGTCGTTGATCGGGTTTTTCGGAATGGCGTAGTAATAATAGGTCGCGCCTTCGAGGCCAGGCAGCCGCTTGTAGGCAGCCAGCGCGGGCAAGATGTTGCCACCGCTCGACAGTTCGATGTTGTAACGCTTCGGGTCCATGTCCTGGATCTTGGTCAGCGGGTCGCCGCCACCAGCCCAGATCACCCAGATGATCTTGCGGCCGGGCTTGTCCTTCAGTGCATCGAACAGGCGTTGCGCGGCTGCCGTGAAGTCCGTGGTCGCCGCCGGGACATATTCTTCCGCGGCGAGTGTCGCGCCGGTCTTGCTGAGCGCTTCCTTGAAAGCAGCGACGCCGTCCTTACCAAATGCGTTGTCCTGGCCGAGCGTGGCAATGGTCACGCCCTGCTTGCCAATAGCGACTGCGTTCGAGATCGCGTCCTGCGATGAGTTGCGGCCGGTGCGGAAGATGTAGCGGTTCCACTTTTCGCCGGTGATGGCGTCGGCGACGGCCGGCTCGACAATCAGCACTTTCTTGTTTTCTTCGGCGATCGGCAGCATGGCCAGCGCGGCGCCGGAAGCCGTGGTGCCGATGGCGAGATCGACCTTGTCATCCTGATAGGCTTCGGCCAGCGCCGCCTTTGCAAGGTCGGGCTTGCCCTGATCATCCTTGGTGATCAAAACGATCTTGCGGCCATCGACCGTCATCGTGTTCTTGGTGGCGTATTCCAAACCCATGCGCAGACCGTTTTCCGTCTGCTTGGCATAGGCTTCCAGTGGCCCGGTCTTGCCGTAAATCAGAGCGATTTTGAGATCGTCTGCCGATGCCGGAATCGCCAGCAGCGTCGCTGCGGCGGCGGTGAAAAGTGCAAATTTACGCATTTCGGTCCTCCCTCGTGTCCCAGGGCGGCGACCATACATAGCCGCGCTGGAATTACAATTTGCCAGGGCCGGATTAGACCAAAGAATAAAGGCGTTTTGGGTTATCCTCAGCTTGCGGCGAGGGCGTCATATCCCTCGCCACGGTTCGCGCGGGGTGAAGCGATCAGGTGGCTCGCTGGCGATTTGCGAACATCAGCAATGCCGCTGAGACCAGAAAGTAAAACGCACCGAAAGCTGCGTATGGCGCAACATCCACAATCGTCGGAATCTTGGCGCCACCTGCTTGTGTGACAAAGAACACACCTGCAAGCGTCGACTGGGCTCCGCTGAGGATCATCGCCCACTGCGCACCGAACTTGCGCCAGCGGCGAACGCCGGTGAACAACTGGGCCAGTCCCGCCGCACTCGCCCAGATCCCAAAGACCACGAGCACGGCATTCATGCTCGACTGCAAAGCGACGGCCACTGCGATTGCGGCAAAAATGCTGACTGCGATATTGAGCGCTTGCGTCAGGTTCGTTCTGAGC
>CAMFLN010000717.1 GCA_945957305.1 uncultured Planctomycetaceae bacterium
GCAGAGCGCTCCGCCGAGCACGCCCGTGCCGCCGGTGACGACGGCCACCTGATCGCGCAGCCCGAATAGCTTGTCGAGGTAATCGTGGCCCATGGCTTGGATGACCGATACGGGAAAAAAGGGCGAGCGACGCGCTGCCGGGTTGTTACGACTTCGGCGGCCTGCGCAATCCGAGCCAGTCGCTGTGGAAGGTTCCGGGGCGATCGACGCGATTGTACGTATGAGCGCCGAAGTAATCACGTTGCGCTTGCAAGAGATTGGCCGGTAGCCGCTCGCTGCGGTAGCCGTCGTAGTATGTCAGGGCCGTCGTCAGCGCAGGAATGGGAACACCGATCTCGATCGCCGTGGCCACGACGTGGCGCCACGCCTCTTGAGCTTGCGACACAACTTGGGTGAAGTACGGGGCCAGCAACAGGTTCTCCAGTGACTTGTCGGCGTCGAACGCCTCCTTAATGCGGTCCAGGAAACGAGCCCGAATGATGCAGCCACCGCGCCACAACAGAGCGATATTGCCGCAGTCGAGCGACCAGTCGTGCTCTTTGGCGGCCGACTGCATTTGGACGAACCCCTGGGCATAGCTGCAAATCTTCGAGGCATAGAGCGCCAGCCGCACCTGCTCGACGAACTTGTTGCGGTCGCCGCTGTACTTGGTCGCTGGGCCCGGCAGGACTTTGCTGGCGCGCACACGTTGCTCTTTGAGTGCCGACAAGCAGCGAGCGTACACGGCTTCGGTGACCAGTGTGCTGGGCACGCCCAGGTCGAGCGCCAATTGGCTCATCCACTTACCGGTCCCCTTGGCGCCGGCGGTGTCGAGAATCATGTCGACCAGGCTGTTGCCAGTCAGCTCGTCTTTGACGCTGAAAATGTCGCGCGAAATTTCGATCAGGTAGCTATCCAGGTCGCCGCGATTCCATTCGGCGAACACGTCGTACAGCTGGTCGTTCGACAATCCAAGGACGTTCTTGAGCAGCGAGTAGGCTTCGCAAATCAGCTGCATATCGCCGTACTCGATGCCGTTGTGCACCATCTTCACATAATGGCCTGCTCCACGCGGACCGACCCATTCGCAACAGGGAATGTCATGATTCGGACCCACCTTGGCCGCAATCGCCTGAAAAATCGGCTTCACCAAAGGCCACGCGGCAGGGCTGCCCCCAGGCATCATGCTGGGACCCTTGAGAGCGCCTTCTTCGCCTCCCGAGACGCCGGTGCCGATGTACAGCAGCCCTTTGGATTCGACGTACTTGGTGCGCCGCTCGGTATCGGCAAAGTGCGTATTGCCGCCGTCGATGATCACATCGCCAGGCGAAAGCAAGGGGATCAACTGATCGATCACCGTGTCCACGGCGGGGCCGGCTTTGATCATCAGCATCACTTTGCGCGGCTTGGCCAGCTTGCTGATCAGATCTTCGACCGTGTGGCAGCCGACGACTTTCTTGCCGGTGCCTCGCTCGGCAACGAACTTGTCTACGACGGCGGTCGTGCGATTGAAGACGGCGATCCGATAGCCCCGGCTCTCGATATTCAGTGCCAGGTTTTCGCCCATGACGGCGAGGCCAATGAGGCCAATGTCACAAAGTTCGCTCATGATGGATTGTTCGTCGTCGGAGTGCGCTAAAAGTTGGTTATGGGTAAATCGTTCTCAAACTTCGCCTAGGCCACCGGCCACGGAGGTCGGTCCGGCAGGTATTTATCAAACTCGGCCAGCAATTGAGTTTGGTACGCCCCGGCAAAAGTGCCGGCAAAGAAGCGGTCGATCCCTTCTTCGTACAGCCGGCGCCAGCTAGCCTCTTCCGCGCCGGGATTAATGGGAAAGAACAGCGCTTTGTTGGCCACCGCGGCTTTATGATCGCCCGGCGCATCACCAATCATCAGCGTGTGATCGGCCGGGTATTTGGCGGCGACCCCCAGCGTCTCTTTTTTCGTGCCAATCTCTTGTCCGCAGATGGACGCGACGAACTTGTCCAGTCCGTGTTCTTCCCATTCGCGGTGCAAAGCTTCATTCGGCGTGGCCGAAACGACTAACACGTCGGCTTTGCCTTGCAGTTTTTGCAGGCATTCGCGGACGAAAGGGAAGGGGGGGACGCCACGCACCACGTTGGCGATCATCTCGTTGACCGCCTTTGACCAGGCCAGCGCCTGTTTCAAATCAGGGTTACCGCTTTTTTCCACGGCGGCCGCGAGCGCAGGGTTCGCCTGCTTAGTCTCGACCTTGAGCCAATCGACCAGTCCTTGCGGAATGCGAATATTAATTCCCCGCGCGGCGACCTCGGGTCGCTTCTGCAGCCATTCGAGCGCCTCGATCAAAGCGGGGAAGCGATTGATACCCCGGCTCTTCGAATACAGGTTGACGAATTCCGCGGCCTCACGCGCGTATTTGCTGACGCCTTGCAATTCGTAGCTGTTGATGATGTTGGGGATGAAGCACTCCTTATGCTTCAACTCCATCGTGTCGAACGCGCAGCCGTCGGAATCGATGCCGACGAGAAATTCGTGTTTTGGTGTGATGTCAAACATGAGGATCCAGGGAAAACAAGCTGGGACAGTATTCTGTGCGATCGTCGGCTATTTGCGGTCGGCCTGGGGTATGTAGGCGGGCAGCTTTTGTTCCGCATAAATCGGCTGAAAGCGTGTTAATCGCTGACGCCCGGCAATCATCGGCAGGCTGACCATGTCTTCGCCCACTAGCGGCCGTGCGTAGCGGACAAATTCGTCGGTCACGTCATTGCCGTCTGGCGTAATCCAATTCGACGGGAACGTGCGTTCGCTGTTGGCGACATCCATCAGCGGCACCTTGTCATAGCGCGCCGAGTAGATCGGTCCCGGTGCGCGTAGAATCGTCGACATAAAGCCGCTTTCGCCACGCGCGGCGAGCAAGGCCGCCATCTGGCCGCTGCGGTAGGCCTCTTCCAAATCCACGGTCGACGCATACGCCATCGAATGACGCTGGTCCGTGCCGACCACGTTGCCGCGGGCTGCTCCCTTGGCTTTCAGCCCGACGCGGTTTAAATGGTTGACAATCGTTTGGGCCACCGTCGTCTGGCTAGAGCTGAACATGACGTGGCCGAAGGAATCTTTGACCTCGCCCAGTTCACCCACGTCGAAGCCTTCGCTAACCACCAGCAAGCAGCGCCCCG
>CAMFLN010000718.1 GCA_945957305.1 uncultured Planctomycetaceae bacterium
CTGATGGGCTACGGCACCGGCGCCATTATGGCGGTGCCCGCGCACGATGAGCGGGATTTTGAATTTGCCACCGAGTTCAGGTTGCCCATTCAAGCAGTCGTCGATCCGGGCGCGAAAGCGAAAGGGACCGATCGCGACGCCGTGCTCGCAGGCAAGCAGCCTTTTACCGAAGTGGGGACGGCCATCAACTCGGGCAAGTTCGATGGACTGCCCACCGCGGAATTCAAGCAAAAGATCACCGCGGATCTGGCGCAGCAGGGCTTAGGACGTGAGGCGATCAATTACAAGCTGCGCGACTGGCTCTTCAGCCGGCAACATTTTTGGGGCGAACCGTTCCCAATCTTGCACGAGCTGGGTCCCGACGGGCAACCCAACGGCAAGCTGCGTGCATTGAGCGAATCGGACTTGCCGCTTGATTTGCCCGAGATGAAGCACTTCAAGCCGCTGGAAGAGGCGCCCGTCGATTGGCTCTATCCCGTCATTGACGGTGTGAATTACAAACGCGAAACGAACACGATGCCGCAATGGGCGGGCTCGTGCTGGTACTACTTACGCTTCATCGACCCGAAAAACCAGCGGGCGCTCGTCGACCCTGCGCTGGAAAAGGCCTGGATGCCGGTCGACTTGTATGTCGGCGGCGCCGAGCATGCGGTTCTGCATCTGCTGTACTCACGCTTCTGGCACAAGGTGCTCTACGACCTGAAACTCGTCAGCACGCCGGAACCGTTTCAGAAGCTGGTGAACCAGGGGATGATCCTGGGCGAGGTCGAGATCACTGGCTACCAGGAGGTGGCCGGTGCCTGGGTCAGCGCCCAAAGCGTTACCACGAACACCAACAATAAACACGTGCACAAGGTAACAGGCGTCGAATTGCACGCGGTCCGCATCCCCCCGAAGAACGCCGAAAAGCAAGGGGAGCATTTCGTGCTTGCCGAGCAGCCGACGATTCGCCTCGACAGCCGCGCCTTCAAAATGTCGAAGAGCCGGGGCAACGTCGTGAATCCCGACGCCGTGGTGGCCGAATACGGCGCCGACTCTTTGCGCTTGTACGAAATGTTCATGGGCCCGCTCGAAGCCGTGAAGCCGTGGAGCATGGAAGGCGTCAACGGCGTCCGCGGCTTTCTGGACCGCGTGTGGCGCATGGTCACCGCGGAACGCAGCGAAACGCTGGAGCTGAATCCGGCCGTGGTCGATCGTCCCCCCACGCCCGATCAGAATCGCATGCTGCACCGCACGATCCAGGGCGTGACACAAGACATCGAGCGGATGTTCTTCAACACCGCCATCTCGAAGATGATGGAGTTCACGAACTACTTCCTGAAGGAAGAACACCGCCCGCGTGCCGCGATCGAGGCGCTCGTCTTGCTGTTGTCGCCGTTTGCGCCGCACATGGCCGAGGAACTGTGGGCCCTGCTCGGGCACGAGAAGACACTGGCCTATGAACCGTGGCCTACGTTCGACGAGAGCGCGATTAAGGAAGACCAGATTGAAGTCCCCGTGCAAATCAACGGCAAGCTACGGGGTCGGGTGCAGGTTCCCGCCGAAGCTGACGCCCAGGCGACCGAAGCGGTGGCGCGCGCTGATGCAAAAATCGCGGAACAATTGGCTGGCAAAACGGTGGTCAAAGTGATCGCCGTGCCGGGGCGGCTGGTGAACTTTGTCGTCAAATGAAGGCCCGGCGTCGCAGCGCCGGTGACACGGCCGAAGCGCTACTGTGCCAACGAGGAGATCTTGCCGGCCTTTTCGGGGTCCATCAGTTCGGGGTGCCGCTTTTGGACTGAGCAGGCCTTGGGCAGTGAGTGGCCGCGCACGTAGGGCTGAAAGGGATTGTTGACCGCGTAGTCCTGATGATAGGCCTCGGCCGGATAAAAGGCCTTGAGCGGCTCCAGCTTGGTCACAATGCGGCGCGAACCGTGGGCTTTCTTCTCGGTCAATTCGCGGATTTTCGCTTCGGCCGCGGTCTTCTGCGCTTCCGTTTCATAAAAAATCGCCGAGCGATATTGAGAGCCGATGTCATTCCCTTGCCGATTGAGTTGTGTCGGATCGTGCGCGTCGAAAAACACCATTAGCAGTTGGTCGTAGCTGATCACGGCCGGGTCGTACGTCACGCGAATTACCTCGGCATGGCCAGTTGCACCGCTGGAAACCTGGTCGTACGTCGCCGTCGCTTGCGCGCCGCCCGCGTAGCCGCTTTCCACGTCGCTAACGCCGCGCAATTGTTGAAACGCGGCCTCGGTGCACCAGAAACACCCTCCGGCAAAAACGGCGGTTTCCGACATCTGTTTCTTCTCCTGCGCGATTGCTCCGCGCTTGGTCGATGCTGACGAGTTTTCCTCTAACGCTGTATCCTTGTTGTTCTTCGACGTTTCGCGCGGCTCCTCGGCGACGGTTGCCAAAAGCGACCGCGCCGCAAGGGCTTTACTGCGCAAAGCGCGCGACGTTTTGTCAGACCCCTTTTCGGCGGCGGGATCGGCTAGCGACGCCAACTTGTCGTGGTCCGTAAACTGCAGCGATTCTGAATTCATGCAAAACCGCAGGCCGGTCGGCGCAGGGCCATCGTCGAACATGTGCCCCAAGTGCCCTTTGCAGCGCATGCATTTAACTTCAACGCGCGGCGTGCCATCGCTGAGGTCGGGCAGAGTCTCGATGTTTTCCTTGGCCACGGGCCGCATGAAGCTTGGCCAACCGGTGCCGGAATTGAATTTCGACGAAGAGGCAAACAGCGGCAATCCACAACCGACGCAGGAATAAACGCCGTCTTTTTTGTTATCGAGCAGTGTTCCGCAAAACGGCGCTTCCGTCTGCTTCGCACGCAGCACGTGGTATTGCTCAGGGGTGAGACGCTTGCGCCACTGCGCTGCGCTCAGGACCAGCTTCGGGCTTTCCACAGGCCCCACCAGTTTTCCGTCACGGTCGTAGACGTAAACACTGACCGTCCGTTTATCGTGTTTCGACGGATGAGGGGTTTCACCGCTTGGTGTGGACGCGGCCGAGTTGGTCTCTTGAGCTGTCGAGTTGCGCTCATCGGCCCAAGCCTGATGCAGCGTTCCGCGGAGAAGTGCAATGACGGCAATTGCCAGTACGCACACCTGTCTCTTATACACATCTCCGAGCCCACGAGACGTAGAGGAATCTC
>CAMFLN010000719.1 GCA_945957305.1 uncultured Planctomycetaceae bacterium
TCGAGAACTCGCAGAAAGCTGCCGCCGCCGGGGGTGGCAAGTAGTCAGCACGCAATGGTCTGCGGCGAATGACACCTGCTAAGCGGATGTGCGCCGTGTGAAGGCATGTGAATTCCAGCGCACATTCATTTGGCACAGGAGGAGATTACGATGAAGCTTTGTGCAGGAATCGCCGCAGCCCTGTTATTGCTCGCCGGGGGCATGACGCGGGCCGACGACTGGCCGCAGTGGCGCGGACCGAATCGCGACGGTGTGTGGCACGAATCGGGCATCGTCGAGAAACTGCCCGCAGGCCGGATCAAACCCCGCTGGCAAGTGCCCATTTCGGCCGGCTATTGCGGCCCGACAGTGGCCCTCGGGCGGGTCTACGTCATGGACCGCGTCGACACGCCCAAGCAGATCGAACGGGTGCACGCCTTCGAGGCGATGACCGGCAAGCAGTTATGGACCCATCAATACGATTGCGAATACTCCGTGCAATACGTAGCGGGTCCTCGCGCTTCGGTCACGATCGATGACGGTCGCGCGTATGCCCTCGGCACGATGGGGCACCTGCATTGCTATGATGCCGCCGACGGCACAATCCTTTGGATGAAGGACCTGAATGCCGAATATAAGATTCGCATGCCGATCTGGGGCATCGCCGGATCTCCCCTGGTGGAAAAAAACCTGGTGATCGTCCAGATCGGCGGCGAAGAAAACGCGTGCCTGGTGGCGTTCGACAAGAAAACCGGCCAGGAGCGCTGGCGTGCTTTGCCGGATCATGCTTCGTACTCGGCGCCGATCGTCATCGAGCAGGCGGGTCAGCGTGTGCTGGTCTGTTGGACCGGTGACAGCGTCGCGGGATTGGACCCGGGGTCGGGCAAACTTTACTGGCAGCATCCGTTCAAGCCGACACGGATGGTGATCAATATCGCAACTCCCGTGGTAGAGCAGAATCGGCTGTTCGTCAGTTCCTTCTACGACGGCTCGTTGATGCTGAAGCTCTTGCCGGATCGCCTGGCCGTCGAAGAGATCTGGCGCCGCCTTGGCCCGGATGAGAAGCAAACCGACAGTTTGCATTCGATTATCAGTACACCCTACATGGCCGGCGATTATGTATACGGGGTCGACAGCTATGGAGAGCTGCGCTGCCTGGATGCCAAGACCGGGGACCGCATCTGGGAGAGCCAGCAAGCGGTCCCGCGCGAACGGTGGGCCACGATCCACATGGTGAAGAACGGCGAGAATATCTGGATGTTCAATGACCGCGGCGAACTGCTGATCACGCGACTTTCGCCTCAAGGCTTTGAGGAGCGCAGTCGCACGAAGCTGATCGATCCGACCACCGAACAGCTGCGGCGCAAGGATGGCGTTTGCTGGGCACATCCCGCGTACGCCTACAAACACGTGTTTGCCCGCAATGATAAAGAGCTGGTGTGTGCCGACCTGTCAGCGGACAAGTAATCTCTCGGCGCGAGCTGCAATGGCTTCTTGAGTAGACAACTTCGAATCACGGTAGAAAGTAGAAAGTTTCAAAACTATGCGCACCAAGTCCATTGTCGTCACAGCGATCCTGCTATTGTTCGTCGCAGGGGGCTGGCTCGGATTGAAGCTGGCTGATCCAGGGCCCGATATGGTGGCCGCGGCGCAAGCCTTTCTCGCGGCACTGCCCGAGGAGCAGCGGGCCAAGGCCACAATTCCGTTTGACGACCCGGCGCGGCTGGACTGGCACTTCATTCCCAAGCCTGAGCGCAAAGGGTTGCAGATCAAGTTTATGGATGAACGTGGCCGTGCCGCGGCCCACAAGCTGTTGCAAAGCGGCCTGAGCCAATTGGGCTATGAAAAAGCCTCGACCATCATGAGCTTGGAAGGGATCTTACGCGAGTTGGAAAAAAATCGCACGGATGGGCCGATTCGCGATCCGGAGCGTTACTACTTCACCATCTTCGGCAAACCCGACGCGGAAAAAGTCTGGGGCTACAGCGTCGAAGGGCATCACCTGTCGCTGAATTTCGTCGTCGATCGCGGAACGGTCAAGGCGACCACGCCGACCTTCTATGGCGCCAATCCGGCTGAAGTGCGTAGCGATTTTGGCAATATCAAAAAGGGACTGCGCGTCCTCAAGCCCGAGGAAGAAACTGGCTTTCAGCTGCTGGCGTCGCTGACGCTCGAGCAGAAAAAGAAGGCGCTCATTGCCGAAAAGGCGCCCAACGATTTGCGCGGCGCCGCATTGCCGCAAGCGCCACAAGAATCGCTCGGTGGGTTGAGCGCTGCGGCCATGACCAGCGAGCAGGTTGCACTGTTAAGAGCAATTCTGCAAGCCTATGCGGATAACATGCCCGCTAGTGTCGCCAAGGCACGCCTCGACGCCGTTGAGCAAGCCGGCATCGGCAAGCTGCAGTTCGCCTGGGCCGGCGCCGATAAGCCGGGCATTGGCCACTACTATGTGGTGCAGGGCCCCACGTTCGTCATCGAGTTCGTCAATACGCAGCCCGATTCCGCTGGCAATCCCGCGAATCACATCCATTCGGTGTGGCGGGACATGGCGGGCGATTTCGGCATCGCCCGCTAACGGGCACTGCCGAGCGCGCGCTTCCGGCGCCCCAAAACAGCCATGCATCGCTCCACTCAGAATGCTCTCTGCGCAACTCTTGCGGTTGCTATTTGTGCTGCGCCGCTAGGGGGGTGCGGGCAGCGCACCGAGACCGAGTTGTGTCCGGTCGTGGTGCCGCTCGCGGGTGAATTTAGCGCGGGGGCCGAGATCGATCCCGAGTTTGCCCACCAGCTGCACCTGGTGGGCGATGGTGAATCGACCGAGATCGACTTGCCCGCGACGGAATTGCATGACGCCGACCTGGCTCGTTTCGAGCTACTGGAAGAGCTGACTTCGCTCAAGCTCCTACAGGCAACCGTCAGCGATGAGGGACTCGCGCATGTCGCCCATCTGACGCAACTGCGCACGCTCGTCCTGGGACGCACGACCATCAGCAACGAAGGGCTGGCCCATCTCGCGCCACTTAAAGAATTGCGTCAGCTCAACCTGGGAAGTGCAGAACTGACAGGCGCCGGACTTGCCCCGCTGGCCGAATTGCAGCAATTGGAGTTACTACGCATCGGCTGTCTCTTATACACATCTGACGCTGCCGACGAT
>CAMFLN010000720.1 GCA_945957305.1 uncultured Planctomycetaceae bacterium
GACCGAAGTCGGGCAGTCGCTGCTCTGGGCGCGCCGGCTGGTCGAGTCGGGCGTGACGTGCGTCACGATCCGCTTTGCCGGCTGGGACAACCATCAGAAGATTGCCAAGGCCATGCAGGATCGCGGCCCGATGTACGACAAGGCCATGGCGGCCCTCGTGGGCGATCTTTTTGCGCGGGACTTGGATCGCGACGTGTTGCTGGTGGCGATGGGAGAATTCGGCCGCACCCCGCGCGTGAACAAAAACGCCGGACGTGACCACTGGGGGTCGGCGATGAGCGTGCTGCTGGCCGGTGGCGGACTAAAGGCCGGCATCGTGGGGGCGACCAACAGCAAGGGGGAAGTGCCTGTCGCCAGCCCCTACAGCCCCGAAAATGTGCTGGCCATGATCTATCGCCACCTGGAAATTGACCCGGCCCAAACGTTTACCGATCTGGCCGGCCGCCCGCGACATATTCTGGAAGACCGCGGCTTGATCAACGAGTTGATCTAGAAAGCCGCGGCGCTTCCTTGTCCTTTGCCGACTATCTAACCGCGCCGTCAATGATCGCGTCGAGAATCTCGGTCAGATTGTCGAGCGCTTCGCCTGGCAGGCCGACTTGTCGTGTGTAGGCGTTCAATTGCGGAATGGTAAACTCCTTGGCCGTGCGCACACGCACGTTCCGCGCGGCGCGTGCCGAGGGCAGTTGCCCTGCCAGGGCGTATTCGGTGATGCGAATCGTACTGCAGATCGTGCAATCCTCGGCCTTGGCAGGTGTCGCATAGGGGGCAAAGCTCACCAGCCGCGTCAACCCTTCGGTCGTGCCGAAGGCGTAAAGCCGCACTCCCGCAGCGGGGTTTTCGCCGGGTCGAACCGGGGCGGCGCGCAAACGCAGGAACAGTAACTCGAGCGTAGGCGTTGTTTCGACGCTCTTGGGATCTTTGCTCGGCACCAGCCGCGCTCCCTTGATGCTGATCACCAGGGTGCGCAGCGCCTGCGGATGACGGGGCTGGCCCGGTTTGAGAAATAGCCCTAGTCCATGCACGTTGCTCACTGCCACCTGTTGCAACGTGGCAAACTCAGTCGCGGTGTCCAACTTGCCATATTCGCCGGCGCAGGCGACCGGCACTGGGTAGAGATACGGCTCCCCCTGCCCTCCGACCCGCTGCACGCGGGCCTGCAGGCTGATGTAGGTATTGTCAATCACGTCCAAGATCACGCCGCTGGTGAAGAACGGTAACTCGTTGCGATCGTCGGCCGTCATCAGGGTGCCGTAGTCGATCACTGGCCAGCGTCCCCAATCAACCAGCAGATTCTCGCGCACCAGTTGCCCGGCACGCCGCACGTCGACCGTGTACGGATCGCGCTGCGCAAAACTGTTCTGTACCAGCGGCACCCCCTCGGGCAGCATCGTGCAGACCAGGTCGCTCTTGTCATGCGCCTCGGCGACTTCCTGAGGAGTGCGCGGGATGCGATCGATGATGCGCGTCGTGAGCGGCGGCTGCGCCGCGGCCTGGACCACTACTAGAATGACCAGGATCAGCAGCCCGGCGAACGCGGGGCGATACATGTTTCCTGGCATGATACGACTCCTCATGCAGCCATCCGGCCGAAGCACGACACGCGAGAATTCTGCGGCGCGGCGTGCAGGCTGTCCAGAGGGGGACCGCAGCAAAAAAGAAAGCCGTGCGAGGCGATTATCACCTCGCACGGCCTGTTTTGACAGGTATTACTCACCCGCCGCGGGCTAGCGACCGCCGCCGTCTCGTTCCAGCGTGGTGCCGCTGCGCGGCCCGTCGTCTCCTGGCGAGGCGCCCTTCTCACCGGCCACTTTGGCCGTCAGGTCTTCGTTCGGATCGATCGAGGCGTAAAAGCCGAACATCATCTCTTCCCACGTCTGATCGCCAAAGTGCACGACCTGCGTAGGATCGGGGTTAGCCGGGTTTTCGGCCGAATTGTCGAAGTGAGCAATGCATCGCAGCACCGACCCCTTGGGAGCGAGCACGGGCTCGGCAAACTCGTAACGCAATTGCCAGTTGAAATCCCAGCGCGGCACGTCCAGCAACACTTCGCTGCGGCCATCTGGATAGTCGAGCACATAACGGAAGTCCTTGCCGCGCAGGTGCATGTGCGGCGTCATGTTCAACAGCAGCATGTCGCGGCGGAATTTGTGCTTCGACTTCACTTCGAAATTCGGATCACCGGCGGGAATGTTCAACGACAGGTTGCCCACGGCGTCGCCGTGAATCTTCTTCTTCACGGTCTTAGGGTCAGCGAACTTCACGCCAATGCAGCTACGATCGGTCGTAGCCGTTCCGTTGGGTGTGTAATGCATCTGGAAGACGAGCTTTGAATTGGCCGGCACGAACGTCGCCGTTCCGAGGGGATGGATGTCGGCCGGATTGCCCGGGGCATAACCACCGAGCCCTGCCATGCGTCCCTCTTCTCCGCCGCCTGGGGATTGAATGAAGCAGATAATGTGATGCACCACGGCCGCGTTGCCGGGGCGAGATTCCGTGGCTTGCACCCACTTGTCCTCTTTCCAACCGGGGTCGACCGTGAAGTACTTGTATTCGACCGTGCCTTCGGCCGGCACCGGGTACGCTTCGTCCGCGATGTAGATCACCTGGTCTGGCTCGCCAATACGCCATCCCTTGGCAAACTCGCGCGGGGCGGGCAATTGGCTGGCGTCCCCTTCGGGGCAGCCATTATCGACCCAGGTGGAAATCAGGCTTTTCTCTTCTTTGGTGAGCCGCGCGTCGTTGGCGTACTTACCATGGTCGGGGCTCGCATACCACGGCGGCATGCGCCCTTCGTCCACCACTTCGCGAATCATTTCCGCCCAGCCGACGACCTCGCCATATTTTTCCACGGCAAATGGCGCCACTTCGCCCTCGCGATGGCAGACCTGGCAACGGTTTTGCAAGATGCGCGAAATCTGGTTCGACCAGGTCACGTCGCCATGCGGCTGGTGCTTGACGCGCCCGATAAGGCAACCCTCGGGCTTGATGACGGGCTGGCTGACCGGTTTGCCCGTCAAGACTTCGTCGAGCGCAACGGCCAGGTCACGACGCTCCAAGCGGGGCTTGGCATACCCTGCCCCGGTTTTGAAACCAAACTGATCGTCCACTCGACCCGCATAACGCA
>CAMFLN010000721.1 GCA_945957305.1 uncultured Planctomycetaceae bacterium
GCTGGGACATTTCGGGGCAGGCAGAAGCGGTCGCCATGGTGAATTACTCGCCCACAGAAGTCGAGATCGCCAAGTGCCAGGCGGATTTGGCGCAACTGCACGCCTGGGGGCCGACGCTCTTTCTCGACGAGCCGCGGATGCGCGTCCAAGGGACCTTTCGCGCAATTCCTCTGAAGAACACGCTGCGCATTGTTGATGCCCAATTTACGGCGGCGGATGTCGCCGGGCGCATTCAGGACGGGACGTTCGTCGCCACCAGCGCGACCGGAATCGAACGAATTGGTCATGCTGAATTGCAAGGAAATCTGACGACGCTGCATCGTTGGACGCACGATCCGCGTCTGCCGGCGGAACTGCAGGTCAGCGGCCTCGTGGCTTGCTCTTTGCATGCCGATCTCAGCGACCAGTCCCCGGCGCTCGATCTAAGCGTGACCGTCGAAGAACTCGCGGCTTTAGCCGCCCAAGGTCAACAATGGCGCGAACGCCAGCTGCGCATCATGGCCAACGCAACCTATGACGAGCCGCACGACACGGTCGACCTTGCGGGGGTGGAAATCGAATCCGAGGGAGTCAAGCTCAGCGCGAAGGGCCGCGTCGAAAGCTGGTCGCAGCAGCGCAACCTAGTCATTGCCGGCACAACCGAATACGACTGGGAAAAGCTCTCGATGTTGCTGCCTACGCAAGCCAATAGCCGCATCCAGATTTCAGGACGCGAACAGCGATCCTTCTCACTCGCCGGCCCCATCGACGCGGTGCTGGATCAACAGGCCGCGCCCGCCGATCGCGATGCGGCGCTCCAACAACTCGAAGGAAAGGCCGACATCGGCTGGCAACGCGCCTCGTTCTTTGGCATGGATGTCGGGCCGACCACTCTGCAAACAACGCTGGCCCAGGGGAGACTGCAGCTGGCTCCCGCCCAGTTCCCCGTCAGCGGCGGTACGATGTCACTGGCGCCAGCCGTCCGGTTCTCGCCACTGCCGATGGAATTAACGATGCCAGCGGGGCCGATCGTCTCGCAGATTCACGTCTCGCCCGAAATGTGCCGGCAATGGTTGATGTACGTGGCACCGGTTCTGGCCGGCGTGACGCGCATCGACGGCACGTTCTCGGCTCAACTCTCGGGCTGCGTTGTGCCGCTGGCGGATCCAGGAAAAGGGGAAGTCGCTGGGCAACTGCTGGTCCATTCCATCGACCTCGAGGCGGGACCACTGGTGCGCGAGCTGGCATCGATCCTGGGGGCAAACTCCTCGGTGCGTCTGGCGCAGCAATCAACCATCGATTTCAAAATGGTCGGGGAGAGAGTTTATCACCGCGGATTGGAATTGCAGTTTCCCGAGGTGCTGGTCCGGACTTACGGCTCGGTGGGGCTTGACCAGACTCTGGCCATCATGGCCGAAATGGGCGTGCCCCCGAAATGGTTGCGAGATAACGCCCTCGGAGCGGCCATCAAAAACAAGACCATCAAGATCCCCATCGCCGGGACATTGGACCGGCCTAAGATCGACAAGCAAATCTTCGACAACGCGCTGGCGCAGTTCATGCGAGAAGCGGCTGAGGGGGCCTTGAATGACGGGCTGCAAAAGCAATTTGATCGCCTGCTGCAACCCCTCAAGCCGCGTCAGTGATTCCGGAGCGCCGCGTCCCACTCCCCCTCGAATGGCTGCTTTCGCTAGCCTGGCCTCATCAACGCTGGTGCACGCCGCGGCGCGGGAATAGTATCATTGCTGGAGCCCGGGGCAAAATCGCCCTGGCCTGTCGTTCCATGAAAGTGTGAATCGCATGAAACTCTTGATGCTGGGGTCGACTGGATATCATCCCAACGACCTGCGGCATACAGCTTGCTTCATGTTGCCCGAGATCGGTGTCGTCCTGGACGCCGGCACCGGAATGTATCGCGTGCGCGAGCACCTCGTGGGACCCGACCTGAATATTTTTATCAGCCATGCCCATGTCGATCATGTGGTAGGGCTGACGTTTCTGTTCGACGTGCTTAACGGCACTCTTGTGGAGCGAGCCAAAGTTTACGGAGAACCCGACAAGCTGGCGGCCATTCGCCAACATTTGTTCTCCGAGTTGCTGTTCCCGGTCGACCCGCCTTGCGATTTCCTGCCGCTGGTCGGTCCCGTCGACTTGCCAGATGGCGGACGCGTGACATCGTTTCCGCTGGAGCATCCCGGGGGTTCGATCGGCTTTCGCCTCGATTGGCCGAATCGCTCCTTGGCGTATGTCACCGATACAATCGCTCGTGCGGACGCACCCTACGTGGAACACATTCGCGGCGTGGATCTTCTGCTCCACGAATGCTATTTCGCCGACGATCTGGCGGCGGTGGCGACGACGACCGGCCACAGTCATGTCACGCCGGTCGCCGAGGTTGCCCGCGCCGCCGGCGTCGGCCGGATGGTGCTGGTGCACGTCAATCCAATGATCAACGCTCTGGATCCTGTGGGGCTGCAGACTGCCCGCGCAATCTTTCCCCGCACCGAGATCGGGGTAGATCGCCTGGCAATCGATTTCTGAGCGTCGGTTTGGGTGGTCGCGACCGGGGGGCTATTGAATGGCGCACCCCCCGTTCGTTTTCTTGAAGGTTCTTTCGCCCAGCGAACACGTCCGCGGCATAGTGCGTAGCAAGAAACGACGCGCTCTTTCAACTCTCAGGCCCACGAGGCTCGGTCGGCCCATGGCACGGACGTTGCATAGATGGGATTCGACGTCGTCCGCAGGGCAGTCATCCTCGGGGAGTTCCCTTGAAGACCCCTCGACTGAGCGTAATAAGTCTTGGTTCCAAAAGCACTTACCCCTGGAATAACCGACGCTCTGTAGGGAGACAAAGGTTTAGACAGGGAGTGCCAATCGATTAGGCAATCGTTTTCTCGGGGTAACCGGGTAGGAAAAGATTAAAAAAAAACTGAAGGTAACTCTGGGGTCTGAGGTTGGAAGGTTATTTGATTTACCACCCCAACGGATGGTACAGTATCCCCACGGTCAGCTATCAGCCGCATTCGCTTTAGACAGTCTTTGAGTTCGGGAAACGTAAACGGAAGTACCGTTAGCGTGCTGTTTGCAGTTCGTCGCGCAGGGAAGCAACGCAGCCCATCGATCCACGGGGCCGGCGCTGC
>CAMFLN010000722.1 GCA_945957305.1 uncultured Planctomycetaceae bacterium
GGGAAACTACGAGCAGGCGATCTCACGCCTGCAAGAATCCTTGCGCCTGGAGCCAGGCAACGCCGCGGCGACGGAGAGTTTGCAACAAGCGCTCGCAGCCGACCAGAGGCAAGAAAAGTAGACCACGACGACTTCACGCGTGCCGAGAAATTACGCCAGCAGCGGGCGAATCAGCTCGCCGCCCACGTCGGTCAGGCGGAAATCGCGCCCTTGAAAGCGGTACGTCAGCCGCAAGTGGTCGAGTCCCATCAGGTGCAGGATCGTGGCTTGCAGATCGTGGACGTGGATTTGCTGCTGAGGTTCCGCAGCGCCAAAGCCGAGTTCATCGGTTTCGCCGATTGTTTGCCCGGCTTTGATCCCGCCGCCGGCCAGCCACATGGTGTAGGCCTCGATGTGGTGATCGCGCCCTAACGACCCGCGGTCCTCGCCCATGGGAGTGCGGCCGAATTCCCCTCCCCAGACGACGAGCGTGTCGTCGAGCATGCCGCGCCGCTTCAAGTCCTGGACCAAAGCGGCGGCTGGACCGTCGGTTTCGCGGCAGGTCTTCTCGATCGAGTCTTCCAGGTTTTCGCTGCCGCCGTGATGGTCCCATTCAGTATGGAACAATGTCACAAAGCGCACCCCGCGCTCGACCAGTCGCCGCGCCAGCAGGCAGTTGTTGGCGAACGAGGCCTCGCCCGGCTTGGCTCCGTACAGGGCCAGGGTCTCGGCCGACTCACTGGCCAGATCGATCAACTCCGGGGCGCTCGCCTGCATGCGATGCGCCATCTCGTAGGCGGCGATGCGGGTCGTGATCTCCTCGTCACCGGTGGCGTGATTCCGCTCGCGATTCAAGCGCCCAATGGCCTCGATCGCGCGTTGCTGGCTCTGCGGCGAAATACCCGCCGGCGTGGTGAGATTCAGGATCGGGTCGCCCGAGTTGCGTAGCGGCACACCCTGGTAGACGCTCGACAGAAACGCGTTCCCCCACAGGGCCGCGCCCGAGCGCGGCCCGCGCGGTCCGGACTTCAAGACCACGAAGCCGGGCAAGTCTTGCGACTCGCTCCCCAAGGCATAGAGGAGCCACGAACCCATGCTCGGCCGGCCGAACTGGGGCGAACCGGTGGCCAGCATCATTTTCGCCGGGCCATGGTTGAACACGTCAGTCTTCATCGTTCGCAGGATGGCCAACTCGTCGGCGATCGCGGCCGTATGCGGCAGAAGCTCCGAGATTTCTGCTCCGCTTTGTCCGTGGCGCGCGAACTTGCGACGATTTCCCAGCAGCTTGGCATCAGGCTTGATGAACGCGAACCGCTTGCCGGCCGTGTATGAGGCGGGCACGGTCTGGCCATTCAGCTCGGTCAACTTCGGTTTATTGTCGAATAGCTCCAACTGGCTGGGGCCGCCCGCCATGAAAAGTTGAATCACGGCCTTGGCGCGCGGGGCAAAGTGCGGGGCGTGCACCGACGAAGCGGCCGGGCGCCCCGCGACCGACGTCGCGGCATAGCCGGCGCGATCGAGCAAGGAAGCAAGCGCCAAGCCCCCCAGACTCAAACCGCAGTCGCTGAAAAACTGTCGGCGGCTGGCCATCGTGCCGGCATCGTGTTGGTTCGTAGACCGTGTCATTCGCGTGTCATGAACTCATCAAGGTTCAACAGGGCGCGGGCTACGCTCGTCCACGCGCTGACGAGCCGGGGATCGGCCTGAACTTTGCTCAGCCGCTCCTCGGCAATCGTCGGCGTCTTTTTGTCGCGCTCTTTCTTGGCAGTTTTCTCTTCGGGCGCAGCGACCGCGGCTGCAGCGGGCAACTGTGCCAGCTCGTCCGCCAAAAGTTCCGCCAGGATCGCACGTTCTTCAGCGCTGGGTTCGCGCGCGAGCGCCAGGCGGAACGCGTAACGCAGCCGCGAATCAGTCGTGGCCGGCCCGGACTCGGTCAGGATGCGGGCCGCCAGCGCTTGCGCGGCTTCGAACGCCGCCTCGTCATTCAACAGCGTCAAAGCCTGCAGCGGCGTATTCGCCCGGTCCCGACGCGTGCAGGTCGTGATGCCATCGGGGGCGTCGAGCACCTTCAAGAATGGGTGAGGTGTCGAGCGCCAATAGTAGGTGTACATCCCACGGCGATAGCGATCTTCCCCCTTGCTGGTCGGCCATTCGCGCGGGCTGCGAGTGAGTGCCATCACGCCGTCAGGTTGGGGTGGATGAACGCTGGGACCACCGATCTTGCCCGAGAGAAGTCCGCTGGCGCCGAGCATCAAGTCGCGCACCACTTCGGCTTCAACACGCAATCGCGACTGTCGTGCCAGCAGTCGATTGTCAGCATCGATCGTCATCAACTCAGGTCTGGCGCGCGATGACTGCCGGTACGTACCCGAGGTCACGATTGCGCGGTGCATGGCCTTCAGACTCCACCGCTGCGCGATGAACTCGCTGGCCAACCAATCGAGCAATTCGGGATGCGAAGGCGTCGCCCCCTGCAGGCCGAAATCGTTCGATGTTTCGACCAGGCCGCGGCCAAAGAGTTGCTGCCACTGCCGATTCATCGTGACTCGCGCCGTCAGCGGATTGGCTGGATCGACCAGCCAGCGGGCGAGGTCCAACCGGCTCGGGTTCTTTACGTCCGGGGGAAGCGGCGGAAGCACGGCCGGAACGTTCGCGTCGACCGCGGGGCCGTTGCGCAGGTATTCGCCACGAATCAGGATGCGCGTCTCACGTGGTTGCGTGCGTTCATGCATGACCAGCGTCGTCGGGACGCCGCGCGAGAACTTGGCCAACCGAGCGTTCGCGTCGGCCAGGTTCTTGGTGAGCTTTTGCCGATCGGCGTCCGTCTTTTCGTACTCGGCGAGCACGGCTTGCTGTTGCTCGACGGTCCGCTTTTCGGGCGGCACAGCCAGCGCCGCGCGCACCACGTCGGGCAGGGCCAAGATTTCGCGCGGGGCATCGGTGACCGCCAGGCGGAAGCGACCGAGCAACATCTGCGGCTTGGGATGACGTTGCGCGAGAGTGACCTGCAACTGCCGGCCCGCCACGTGGCAATCATCCTTGGGAATCAGAATCGCCGTGCGGTCCAAATGCGGCGAGGTTTCGACAACAAAGATCGACCAGCCAGTCTTATCATCACCGTCGATCAGGTTAGAGG